>JAVEWI010000003.1:0-19619 GCA_034004625.1 Bdellovibrionales bacterium | reverse complement strand
CCTTGGGCCCAGGCGGTCTGACGCGCGAACGCGCGGGCTTTGAAGTCCGTGACGTTCACCCGACGCACTATGGCCGTATCTGCCCGATTGAAACGCCGGAAGGCCCGAACATCGGTCTGATCAACTCTCTGTCCACCTATGCGCGCATCAACCAGTACGGTTTCATCGAAAGCCCGTACCGCAAGATCGTAAACGGCAAGGTCACGGACGAAGTGATCTACATGTCCGCTATGGAAGAGGGTAAATACACCATCGCCCAGGCGAACGCCGAATTGTCTGAAAAAGGCGAATTCGTGAGCGATCTCGTTTCCTGCCGCAAGGGTGGCGATTACATCCTGTCGCCGAAAGACCAGATCGACCTGATTGACGTATCTCCCAAGCAGATCGTATCCGTTGCCGCGGCGCTGATCCCGTTCCTCGAGAACGACGACGCGAACCGCGCGCTGATGGGCTCGAACATGCAACGTCAGGCCGTGCCGCTGCTGCGCAGCGATGCGCCGCTGGTGGGCACCGGTATGGAAGGCGCTGTTGCGCGTGACTCCGGCGCTGCCATCACGGCTGTACGTTCGGGTATCGTAAACCAGGTAGATGCTGACCGTATCGTTATTCACGCGACGGAAGAAAAAGACAGCTCCAAAGCCACGGTTGATATCTACAAACTGAAAAAATTCTCCCGCTCCAACCAATCGACCTGCATCACGCAGCGTCCGCTGGTAAAAGTGGGTGACCGTATCGAAGCGGGCGACATCATTGGTGACGGTCCTTCGACTGAACTGGGTGAATTGGCACTGGGCCGTAACGTCCTCGTCGCTTTCATGCCCTGGAACGGTTACAACTTTGAAGACTCTATCCTGATTTCCGAACGCATCGCATCGGATGACGTTTTTACGTCCATCCACATCGATGAATTCGACGTCATGGCGCGTGACACGAAGCTGGGTCAGGAAGAAATCACCCGCGACATTCCGAACGTGGGCGAAGAAGGCCTGAAACATCTTGACGAAGCCGGTATCGTTTACATCGGCGCGGAAGTGAAAGCCGGCGACATCCTCGTTGGTAAAGTCACACCGAAAGGTGAATCGCCGATGACGCCGGAAGAAAAACTCCTCCGCGCGATCTTTGGTGAAAAAGCTTCGGACGTAAAAGACACCTCGCTCCGCGTGCCCCCGGGCATTAACGGTACGATTGTTGACGTACGTGTATTCTCCCGCCGCGGCGTGGATAAAGACCAGCGTGCGCTGTCTATCGAACGCGCTGAAATCGAACGTCTGGCAAAAGACCGCGATGACGAACGCCGCATTTACGAACGTGGTTTCTACAACCGCGTGAAAGAAGTGCTGGTCGGCAAAACGGTTGTGAAGCCGGTTGACGGCCTGAAAAAAGGCGACAAGCTGACAGCAGAAATGCTGGAGCCGGTGCGCAAGGCCGAATGGCGCGATATCGTTGTCGAAGACGAAAAAACCATGTCGGATATCGAGAGCATGGGCCAAACCTTTGACCGCGCGATCGACGACCTGAACCAGCGTTTCGAAAACAAAGTCGAAAAACTGCAACGCGGTGACGAATTGCTCCCCGGTGTGATGAAAACTGTAAAAGTATTCATCGCCGTGAAGCGTAAACTGCAGCCCGGTGACAAAATGGCCGGTCGCCACGGTAACAAGGGTGTGGTTTCCAAAATCATGCCGCTTGAAAACATGCCCTTCCTCGAAGACGGCACGACCGTGGATATCGTTCTGAACCCGCTTGGCGTTCCTTCGCGTATGAACGTGGGCCAGATCCTTGAAACGCACCTTGGCTGGGCTTCCGCCCGCCTTGGCAAGCAGATCGGTGATCTGGTTGACGTATGGCACCGCAGCCCCGTCGGCGAACGTGACAAGGTTGAAAAAGACCTGCATGCGAAGCTGAAAACGGTATATGGCGAAAAAACGTACAAAGACGACGTTCTGACGCTGAAACCGGCAGAGCTGATCGAAATGTGCCAAAACATCAAACGTGGCGTGCCGATGGCAACGCCGGTATTTGATGGCGCGGTAGAATCCGACATCAACGTTCTTCTCGAAGCCGCCGGCCTCGACAGCTCCGGTCAGATGCGTCTGATCGACGGCCGCACCGGTGATTACTTCGAACGTCCGGTGACTGTGGGCTACAAATACATCCTGAAGCTGCACCACCTTGTCGATGACAAGATCCACGCACGCTCTATCGGTCCTTACTCTCTCGTTACGCAACAGCCGCTGGGTGGTAAAGCCCAGTTCGGTGGCCAGCGTTTCGGGGAGATGGAGGTCTGGGCGCTGCAGGCATACGGTGCGGCCTATACGCTGCAGGAAATGCTTACCGTCAAGTCGGATGACGTCGCGGGCCGTACCAAGGCTTACGAATCCATCGTCCGCGGTGATGATACGTTTGAAATCGGTATCCCCGAATCCTTCAACGTCCTTATCAAAGAGCTGCGCTCTCTGGGTCTGAATGTGGACCTGAAGCAAAGCGCCGGCAACTGATTGAACAGAGAATTGGAGAACCACCATGAATGAAGTCATGAATCTTTTCGGTCAGGTCAGCGGCACGCAAGGCTTTGACCAGATCCGCATTTCCATCGCCAGCCCCGAACAGGTGCTGTCGTGGTCTTACGGTGAAATTAAAAAACCGGAAACCATCAACTACCGCACCTTCAAGCCGGAAAAAGACGGCCTGTTCTGCGCACGTATTTTTGGCCCCGTAAAGGATTACGAATGCCTGTGCGGTAAATACAAACGCATGAAGTACAAAGGCATTATCTGCGAGAAGTGCGGCGTTGAAGTCACCCTGTCCAAAGTGCGCCGCGACCGCATGGGCCATATCCAGCTGGCGGCGCCGGTTGCGCATATCTGGTTCCTGAAGTCGCTGCCTTGCCGTATCGGCCTGATGATGGACATGGCGCTGAAAGATCTTGAAAAAGTACTGTATTTCGAGAGCTTCATCGTTATCGATCCCGGCATGACGCCGATGAAACCTCTGCAACTGCTGACCGAAGAGGAATATGTAGATGCGCAGGATAAATACGGCGAAGACGCTTTCAAAGGCGGCATCGGCGCGGAAGCGCTGAAAGAACTTTTGTCTGCGCTGAATCTTGAAAACGAAAAAGCGAAACTGGAAGAAGACCTTCTGGGCGCAGGTTCGTCCGATGCGAAGAAAAAGAAAATCGTGAAGCGCCTGAAGCTGATCGACGCTTTCCTCGTTTCCGGCACCCGTCCGGAATGGATGATCCTCGACGTTGTTCCGGTTATTCCGCCTGAACTGCGCCCGCTGGTACCGCTGGATGGCGGCCGTTTTGCAACGTCCGACCTGAACGACCTGTACCGCCGCGTGATCAACCGTAACAATCGTCTGCGCCGCCTGATCGAGCTGCGTGCGCCCGATATTATCGTGCGTAACGAAAAACGTATGCTGCAGGAAGCTGTGGATGCGCTGTTCGACAACGGCCGCCGTGGCCGCGTTATCACGGGCGCGAACAAACGCCCGCTGAAATCCCTCGCGGATATGCTGAAAGGTAAGCAAGGTCGCTTCCGTCAGAACCTGCTGGGTAAACGCGTTGACTATTCCGGTCGTTCGGTAATCGTTGTGGGCCCTGAACTGAAGCTGCACCAATGCGGTCTGCCGAAGAAAATGGCGCTCGAACTGTTCAAGCCGTTTATTTACAACAAACTGTCTTTGTACGGTCTGGCCTCTACGGTCAAGGCGGCGAAGCGCATGGTGGAAAAAGAGCGTCCGGAAGTGTGGGATATCCTGGAAGAGGTTATCCGCGAGCACCCCGTATTGCTCAACCGCGCGCCCACGTTGCACCGCCTTGGCATTCAGGCATTTGAACCTACGCTGATCGAAGGTAAGGCTATCCAGCTGCACCCGCTGGTTTGCACGGCGTTCAACGCTGACTTTGACGGTGACCAGATGGCCGTTCACGTTCCGCTGTCGATTGAATCCCAGCTGGAAGCACGCGTCCTGATGATGTCCACCAACAACATTCTGCGCCCCGCTGACGGCAAACCCGTTATCGTTCCGTCGCAGGATATTGTTTTGGGTCTTTACTATCTCTCCCTTGCTGCCGACGGCATGCCGGGCGAGGGTACGGTATTCAAAGACCTGTCCGAAATCGAGATGGCGCTGTTCAGCAAGACTGTTCACCTGCACTCCAAGGTGAAGGCGCGTTTCAATACGGTGGATAAAGACAACAATCCGGTAACGCGCGTTGTGGATACCACGCCGGGCCGTATGATTATGGCGCAGGTTCTGCCGCGCCATCCGGACGTTCCGTTTGAAGTTATCAACCGTATTTTGACCAAAAAAGACGTATCGAACCTGATCGATGTGGTGTATCGCCACTGCGGCCAGAAAGAAACCGTCATTTTCTGCGACCGCATGATGGCGCTGGGCTTCAGCCACGCGTGCCGTGCGGGTATTTCCTTCGGTAAAGATGACATGATCATCCCCGATGCCAAGCACAAGCTCATCGGCGAGGCAAGCGCCCGCGTGAAAGAGTTCGAGCAGCAGTATCAGGACGGTCTGATCACCAAAGGCGAGAAATACAACAAGGTCGTGGATATCTGGTCTTCCTGCACCGACGACGTGACGAAAGAGATGATGGATGTTATCTCCAAGCCGGGCGAGCGCGGGTATATCAACTCGGTATACATGATGGCGCATTCCGGTGCGCGTGGTTCGACCCAGCAGATCCGCCAGCTGGCGGGTATGCGCGGTCTGATGGCAAAACCGTCGGGCGAGATTATCGAGACCCCGATTATCTCGAACTTCAAGGAAGGTCTGACCGTTCTTGAATACTTCAACTCGACCCACGGTGCGCGTAAAGGCCTTGCGGATACGGCTCTGAAAACGGCGAACTCGGGCTACCTGACCCGCCGTCTGGTTGACGTTGCGCAGGATGCGATCATTACCGAAGAAGATTGCGGCACCGAAAACGGTTTCACCGTGACGCCCGTGATCGAAGGCGGCGATGTGATCGTTTCCCTGTCCGAACGTATCCTTGGCCGTACCGCGGCGAAAGACGTTCTGGATCCGCTGACCGACGAAGTGATCGTGCCTGCCGGCCAGATCATTGACGAGGTTACGTCCGAAAAAGTCGAAACCGCTGGTATTGACTCCATCCTCGTACGCTCCGTTTTGACTTGCGAAAGCAAAGACAACGGCATCTGTGCAAAATGCTACGGCCGCGATCTGGCCCGTGGTACGCCTGTTAACATCGGTGAAGCCATCGGTGTTATGGCGGCGCAGTCGATTGGTGAGCCCGGTACCCAGCTGACCATGCGTACGTTCCACATCGGTGGCGCGGCACAGCGTGGCGCGGCGCAGACGTCGGCCGAGGCGGCATTCGAAGCCACGGTTGAAATCCGCAACAAAAACGTGGTGACCAACTCCGAAGGCGTGAACATTGTCATGGGCCGCAACACCGAAGTGGTATTGCTGGACAAGCAAGGCCGCGAGCGTGCCAACCACCGTCTGCAATACGGTGCGAAGCTGCTGGTTGCCGATGGCGATAAAGTCAAAAAAGGCCAGAAACTTGCCGAATGGGATCCCTATACCAACCCGATCATCACCGAAAAAGACGGTCTTGCCGTCTATGGCGACCTGGTCGAAGGTATGTCGATCCGCGACGAGATGGACGAAGCCACCGGTATTTCTGCCAAGGTTGTTATCGACTGGCGTCAGGTGCCCAAGAGCGCATCCCTGAAGCCGCGCATCACCCTGACGGACAAGAGCGGCAAGGTCATCAAATTGCCGAGCGGTCTGGAAGCAAACTACTACATGCCGGTTGACGCGATCCTGAGCCTTGAAAACGGTGCCGAAGTGAAAGCGGGTGACATCATCGCCCGTATTCCCAAGGAATCGTCCAAGACGCGTGACATTACGGGTGGTCTGCCCCGCGTGGCAGAACTCTTCGAAGCGCGCCGTCCGAAAGATTTCGCGATTATCGCGGAAATTGATGGTCAGGTTGAATTCGGCAAGGATTACAAATCCAAACGCCGCCTGATCGTCAAGCCGACGGATGGCAAGGGCGAACCGCGTGAATACCTGATCCCGAAAGGCAAGCACGTTGCCGTGAACGAAGGCGATTATGTTCGCCGCGGCGATGCACTGCTCGAAGGCGCGATGGTACCGCATGACATTCTGTCGGTTCTGGGCGTAGAAGCCCTGGCTGATTACCTCATCAACGAGGTGCAGGATGTTTACCGTCTGCAGGGTGTGAAGATCAACGACAAGCACATCGAAGTGATCATTCGCCAGATGCTGCAAAAAGTCGAGATCACCGATGCCGGCGACACCACGTTGCTGTCGGGCGAACTGGTTGACCGCGAGGAAATGGACGAAATGAACGCACGTCTGGACGGTACGGACAAACGTCCTGCCAAAGGCGCGCCGGTTCTGCAGGGGATTACCAAAGCTTCTCTGCAAACGCGTTCCTTCATCTCGGCCGCTTCCTTCCAGGAAACGACCCGCGTTCTGACCGAAGCCGCGATCAACGGCAAGGTGGACAAGCTGATCGGCCTGAAAGAAAACGTCATCGTGGGTCGTCTGATCCCCGCCGGTACGGGTGCTTTCGTTCACAAGCTGAAACGCATCGCAACCGAACGTGACCAGGCTGCTTTGGCTGCCCATGCGACAAATCTGCCGCTGGATAACGACAATGTCTCCGGCCTTGAAGCCGAAGGCGCTGCGGAAGGCACCAAAGGCCGCGCTGCCGGTTAATCACCGCGCTGCATAAGCCAAAAAACAAATTCCCCGCGTGCCGCAAGGCCGCGGGGTTTTTGCTGCCTACGCGGGAGGGGGCGTATAGCAAAAGGCGGGGCCGTGACAGCCGAAGCAGAAAAGGGAGAGGGAAGTGCTGCACGCGGAGCAGCATGAACCGCGGAAGGCCATGATGATGCCATAGGCCGGATGGAGAGTTGACCGCAGGCTGTGTGGTTGGTACCGTCTTTATTCACATGTAAAGGGATCAAGATGGGCTGGAAACGCAAACAGAAAATTCACGCTGATATTGCGCAGCGCAGTTATTTCCAGTGGAATCTGATCCGCTCGCTTGCTTTTGGCGAACGTGACTGGATTGTGCTCTGCGCGGTCTTTTTTGTGTTGAGCGCGGAGCGTGAATTTTTAAGCGTAACGGGTTTCTGCGCCATGCTGATGGGGATCTTTTTCCTGGGCCCCATTTTCGGCATGTTTATTCACCTGACCACAAAGTTTTTGTACTTCCACCGTAAAAAACGCGGAACATTGCCGCAAACGCCCGAAGGCCTGCGCCGCATTACATGGGTGGCCAATGCCATCTGCGCGCCGGTCATTATCATTTTGGGGTGGTATGCTTTTGACCTGTTTTATCAGTCGGTCGAAAGTATTGTGAAAGCAGGCAGCGATACCGCGCAGGCTTTCACGCCGCAATAATCGGGCGTCTTCCGCATAACCGCATAAAAAGCGCGGCAAGGATAATTTCCTGCCGCGCTTTTGCATTCAGGCTGCCGTTTTGTTTTTAAGGCTTGAAGGCCTGACGGGCTGAGGCCGCAGGTTTTGTTGCGGGTTTTTTGTTATCGTCATTGGCGGTGGTCAAATATGTTTCATGGGAGGCCGCCATTTGTGCAACGGCATGGGCGTAATCGCGCGTTTGTTCGGATTTGATCTGCGCCAGCGGTTTGCCGGTTTCGCAAATTTCAATCACGGGAGCCAATGCCGCGGCCACTTCGGGATTGCGCTGGCTATAGGCCTTGAGGATATGTCCCAGATCGCGGGCGAAATCTTTCAAGTTGCCGGCGCTGCCGTCGGGGCGGGTGCCAAAATCCACATCGAGGAATTTACCGCCGTGATGCGCGGCATTGTGGCGGGCGGATTTTAAGCGTTCCTGCCATCCGTCCTGATCGGGCAGCAGGCCGTAATCGGCCAACAGCCCTTGGACCGCGCCGCGCCCGTCGGGATCACGCAGCAAAGCATGGCAAAAAGGCACAGCGGCCAGCGCCCCCAGTTTGCCGGCGTCAAATCCGCGTACTTCTACGCGTTTGCCGGTGGGGATGCCTTCGCTGTTGCGGATGTTGCAGACTTTGTAGTCTGTATAAACAAAGGTTTCGGCAAGGTCGTAGTTGGAGCGGGTATTGAGGCCGATTTCCTTGAGGTCTTCGAACTTGACCGGCTTTTCCGGCCAGACCAGATCTTGTTTCTGGTCGTAATAAAACAGCATTTCGGTTTTGAAAACCTGTTCGGCATGGCGGCGGATGAAATCTTCGCCGTTTGTGGATTGCAGCAGGCTGTCGGGGATGCCGCCGTCTTTGCCAAAGGCATCGTAGAATGCGGCGCGGGGGTTGGTTTGCAGGCGTTCGTCTTTGCCTTCGATAAAGGCTGGGTAATTGGCAAATACGCCGAAAATAGCGCCAGTCAGGGCATAGCCGGTCGTCAGCGTATCGCGCAGGTCATCGGGGCTGGCATAGCTGAGGCTGACCTGCGTGCTTGTACACAGCAGCGTGACCTTGAGGAATTCCGGCGCTTTGAACAAATCCATACCTTTGACCAATCCGCGTGCGCGGTCGCGGTCGACCAGATTTTCCTTGGCGCTGTCGAGGGTCACGAAAGGCGCAAGCGCAGCGTCGTTGGTTTGGAAACCCGCTTCGTTGATGCCGTCGTGATAGGCGTTCCATGCGCGTGTGATTTCTTTGTTCAAACGCGCGGTTTCGGTCACGGGATAGGCGGGGCTGGCGTATTCAACCGCGCTGGCCATTTCCAGTTGCGGTTCCTGTCCGCGGGCTTTCAGATTTTCGACCAATACAGCGCATTCACGCGCAGATGCTCCAACGGGTTTGCCTGCACCGTCTGTGCGGTAAACAAAAATTTCGGTTTCAAAGCCGATATATTGTTCGTGTTCTTTTTGCCCATTACCGCGATACAGCGGGGTGATGTCTTCGATGCGGTTGATAAGGGTGAAATCGTCGTTACGTACGTCGGTCATTTGGTCCTGCCTTCCCGCTTATGCGGGATATATGGATGCACGCCGTTAAGGGCGGGCTTTTTTTGATCGGGGAAAAGAGAATCGTCAGCGGAATATGGTCAGGATCACATTCGCAGGAATACAGCACGTGAAGGGCGTGCCGGGCGCTGAGCGTTTTGAATGTCGGAGACGGGAGAGGGCATTATATTATTCTTTCTGTCTGCGGTCGTTTATATGGCGTCCGCAGCGTTCAGGCCCTGCGGTGCTTTAGCTGTTGGTGACGCGGCAGCAAGCTATCCATCAAATCCCGCGGTTCGTCAGAACGTATATATATGAACATATGCCATAATTTTCGTCAACGATTTTGTTGCGCTGCAATTGCTGCATACAAATTGTGGAGGCATATAAATGTGGGGGAAGGGGCGCTGTTAAAAGCAATAAGGTGGAAGACTGAACGACCCATATCAAAATTCGTTACGGTTGCTGCCTCTCGGCCCTGGCCGGATTGGCGATAGATATGCCCGCCAGTCTTCCGAGAATGAATATGGTGGGATTCTGCCCGCGCGGCAAGTCCTTTTGGCATGTTTTGGCAGGTTTCGAGAATCGGGCGGGAATCGGCGCTGCGCGGCGGGTTTGAGCAAGGCGGGAAAGTCGGGGCAGGTGGCGCTATCTGTACCTCACTTGGTAATAATATTATACAAATTGTCTGTTTTATATAATATATGCGAAATTGAAGATTCTGTTTAATGGGAAAGACGGGGCAAAGATGAAAAAACATAAAAAAGTCTCTCCGCCCTGTAAATAATGTTTGACCCTAGGGAAGTGCATGATATATTCCGCACGCTCTAAGGATGGGCTGGTAGTAGACATTTTGGTCTAGACGCAGTCCGGTTTTTAACCGTCTTTCACGGGAAAAGTGAAAGTTAGACTGATCGATGATCAGTATCCTGTCGTGTATTCGCTTTTGCGAACCGCAGGTTGTTTCCTTCTCATCCTCCAGACATGAAGATTTTAACTTTGTTGCAACAGAGAAGGGCTATCAATGCCAACGTATAACCAACTCGTCCGCAAAGGCCGCAAACTGCAGGTCGCGAAGAAGAAAAACGCTGATTTGCAGGGTAACCCGCAAAAACGCGGCGTTTGCACACGTGTTTACACCACGACACCGAAAAAGCCTAACTCGGCTCTGCGTAAAGTTGCCCGTGTGCGCATGGTCAACGGTCGTGAAGCAACTTGCTACATCCCCGGTATCGGTCACAACTTGCAGGAACACTCCGTTGTTCTGGTGCGTGGCGGCCGTGTAAAAGACTTGCCGGGTGTGCGCTACAAAATCATCCGCGGCGCACTCGATACGCAAGGTGTGGACAAGCGCCGCAAATCGCGTTCCCGCTATGGCGCGAAGCGTCCCAAGTAAGAAATTCCAAAAGAGGTTTATAAGACATGTCTCGTCGTCACTCGGCTAAAAAACGCGAAGTTCTGCCAGATCCGAAGTTCAACAACGTTGTTGTTGCGAAATTCATGAACTGCATCATGGAATCCGGCAAGAAATCTGTTGCTGAAAACATCGTTTACGGTGCTTTCGACATCATCGCTGCTAAAACCAAAACCGACCCTGTTGCCTTCTTCCTCGAAGTCCTCGACAAAGTGAAGCCTTCGGTTGAAGTGAAATCCCGCCGCGTTGGTGGTGCAACCTATCAGGTTCCGGTTGAAGTTCGTCCGAACCGCGCGATGGCAATGGCTATGCGCTGGCTGAAAGATGCGTCGACCAAGCGCAACGACAAGACCATGGATGCAAAACTGGCATCCGAGCTGATGGATGCGCATAACGACCGCGGCGCTTCTGTCAAGAAACGCGAAGACACGCATAAAATGGCTGAAGCTAACAAAGCTTTCGCTCACTTCCGCTGGTAATCAGGTTTAAGGGGAATTATTCATCATGGCTGACGTCAAGAAATATCCGCTCGAGCAGTATCGTAACATCGGTATCATGGCTCACATCGATGCCGGTAAAACGACGACGACCGAGCGTATTTTGTACTACACCGGCAAATCGCACAAAATCGGTGAAGTGCATGAAGGCGCGGCAACGATGGACTGGATGGAGCAAGAGCAGGAGCGTGGTATCACCATTACTTCCGCCGCTACCACCTGCTTCTGGAACGACCATCGCGTCAACATCATCGATACCCCTGGTCACGTTGACTTCACGATTGAAGTTGAGCGTTCCTTGCGCGTGCTCGATGGCGCTGTAACGGTATTTGACTCTGTGGCCGGTGTTGAACCCCAGTCTGAAACCGTTTGGCGTCAGGCCGACAAATACGGCGTTCCCCGTATCTGCTACGTTAACAAAATGGACCGTACCGGCGCGAACTTCTACCGCACCGTGGACATGATCGTTGATCGTCTGGGCGCTCTTCCGCTGGTTACCCAAATGCCGATCGGTACCGAAGCTGATTTCGTAGGTCTGGTTGACCTTTTGAAAATGAAAGCTATCGTCTGGAAAGGCGATGACCTCGGCGCTGCTTATGCAGAAGAAGAAATTCCGGCCGACCTCGCAGACAAAGCAAAAGAGTACCGCACCAAGCTGGTCGAAACCGCTGTCGAGATGGACGATGCGGCAATGGAAGCCTATTTGGGCGGTGAAGAGCCGACCATCGACGTTCTCAAAAAATGCATCCGCAAAGGTACGATTGCTTACAAATTCGTACCCGTTCTTTGCGGTTCTTCTTTCAAGAACAAAGGCGTTCAAACGATGCTGGACGCGGTTGTTGATTACCTGCCCAGCCCGCTGGACAAGCCGGTTAGCGTTGGTACGTCTGTAAACGATCCCGAAGTGAAGGTCGAACGCAAGGCAGACATCAATGAGCCCTTTGCTGGTCTCGCATTCAAAATCGCAAACGATCCCTTCGTTGGTTCCTTGACCTTCGTTCGTATCTATTCGGGCAAGCTCGAAAGCGGTACCTACGTTCTGAACTCCGTAAAGGACAAGAAAGAGCGTATCGGCCGTATGCTGTTGATGCATGCGAACAACCGTGAAGAGATCAAAGTTGCGTCTGCCGGTGACATCGTTGCACTGGTCGGTATGAAAGACACCACCACGGGTGATACGCTCTGCGACAGCGACAAGCCGGTCGTTCTCGAGCGCATGACCTTCCCCGAGCCCGTTATCTCTATCGCTGTGGAGCCGAAATCCAAAGCGGACCAGGAGAAAATGGGTATGGCTCTGGCACGTCTGGTGGCGGAAGATCCGTCCCTGCGCGTGAACTCGGATCAGGAATCGGGCCAAACCATTCTGCGCGGCATGGGTGAATTGCACCTCGACATTATTGTTGACCGCATGAAGCGCGAATTCAAAGTCGAAGCCAACGTGGGCGCGCCGCAGGTTGCGTACCGCGAGACCATCACCAAAACCGGTGAAATCGACTATACCCACAAAAAGCAGTCCGGTGGTTCGGGTCAGTTCGCCCGCGTCATCATCCGCTTCGAGCCGGGTGAAGTTGGCAGCGGCTTCGTATTCGAAACCGACATTACCGGTGGTTCTGTTCCGAAAGAATACATCCCCGGCGTTGAAAAGGGCCTTGAGGCTGCAAAAGATAACGGCGTTATCGCCGGCTTCCCTTGCATCGACTTCAAAGCAACCCTGTTCGACGGTGCTTACCACGATGTGGACTCCTCTGCGCTCGCATTCGAAATCGCAGCCCGCGCGGCTTTCCGCGAAGGTCTGCCGAAATGCAAACCCGCATTGCTTGAGCCCGTTATGAAAGTCGAGATCGTTACTCCCGAAGACTACATGGGTGACGTGATCGGTGACCTCAACAGCCGCCGTGGCCAGGTTGGCAGCATGGACAGCCGTGGTAACGCCCGCGTTATCACCGCCATGGTGCCCTTGGCAAACATGTTCGGCTACATCAATACGCTGCGTTCCATGAGCCAGGGCCGCGCTCAGTATTCGATGGAATTCCATCACTACGAGCAAGTGCCGCAAGCGATCGCGGACGAAGTGAAAGCTAAAATGGCGTAAGCCGTTAACTGAATAACAACTGAAACAAGACTAAATAAATAGCTCGCTTAAAACCTAAGGAAGGAATGACAAGATGGCTAAAGGTAAGTTTGAACGTAACAAACCGCACGTGAACATCGGCACCATCGGTCACGTTGACCATGGCAAAACCTCGCTCACCGCGGCAATCACCAAAGTTCTGTCTGAACAGGGCAAAGCTGAATTCAAAGCTTATGACCAGATCGACGGCGCGCCCGAAGAGCGTGAACGCGGTATCACCATCTCGACGGCTCACGTTGAGTACGAAACCGACAACCGCCACTACGCGCACGTTGACTGCCCCGGCCACGCTGACTATGTGAAAAACATGATCACCGGCGCGGCTCAGATGGACGGTGGTATCCTCGTTGTTTCCGCAGCTGACGGCCCGATGCCCCAGACCCGCGAACACATCCTGCTGGCACGTCAGGTTGGCGTTCCTTCCCTGGTTGTATTCCTGAACAAATGCGACATGGTTGATGACGCTGAACTGCTGGACCTCGTTGAAATGGAAGTCCGCGAACTGCTCAGCAAATACAACTTCCCTGGCGATGATATTCCGTTCGTAAAAGGCTCCGCTCTTTGCGCGCTGGAAAACTCCAACGAAGAACTCGGCAAAAACGCTATCCTGAAACTGATGGAAGCTGTTGATGCTTACATCCCGACCCCGGCACGTCCGAAAGACAAGCCGTTCCTGATGCCGGTTGAGGACGTGTTCTCGATTTCTGGCCGTGGTACGGTTGTTACCGGCCGTGTTGAACAGGGCGTGGTCAAAGTAGGTGAGGAAGTTGAGATTGTTGGTCTGAAAGACACCATCAAAACGACCATCACTGGCGTTGAAATGTTCCGCAAACTGCTCGATCAGGGTGAAGCTGGCGACAACATCGGCGCTCTGCTGCGCGGTACCAAGCGTGAAGACGTTGAGCGTGGCCAGGTTCTGGCAGCTCCCGGCTCCATCAAGCCGCACACCAAGTTCAAAGCAGAAGCTTACGTTCTGACCAAAGACGAAGGTGGCCGTCACACGCCGTTCTTCACCAACTATCGTCCCCAGTTCTACTTCCGTACGACGGACGTTACCGGTATCGTTCAGCTGCCGGAAGGTGTCGAGATGGTTATGCCTGGCGACAACGTAACGATGGACGTTGAATTGATCGCTCCGATCGCTATGGACGAAGGTCTGCGTTTCGCAATTCGCGAAGGTGGCCGTACCGTTGGCGCCGGCGTCGTTGCGAAAATCGTTCAGTAACGACTAAATTTCCGCTGCTGTCCCGGTCGTCTTTATGGCGGCCGGGGCGGGCAGGGAAACAAGAAGAAAATAAAAGGTAGGATACAATGGAAGCGCAAAACATCCGGGTTAGACTTCGTGCATACGACCACCGAGTCCTCGATCAGTCGACGAAGGAAATCGTAAACACGGCGAAAAGAACAGGCGCACAAGTGCGCGGCCCGATTCCGCTGCCGACGCGAATTGAAAAATTCACGGTTCTGCGCTCGCCGCACGTGGATAAAAAATCCCGCGAACAGTTTGAAATGCGGACGCACAAACGTCTGCTCGATATTGTCGATCCCACTCCCCAGACCATCGACGCTCTGATGAAGCTCGATCTGGCTGCCGGTGTTGACGTCGAAATCAAGCTCTAAAAAGAACAACGGCGCTTCCGGGAAATGATCTGGTGGCGTCAGGCTTGAAAGTTAAGAAAGTAAGGACAAGAAAATGCGTACCGGTTTGATTGCACAAAAGCTTGGCATGACCCGTATCTTCGATGCGGAGGGCAAACATGTTCCCGTCACCGTATTGAAAATGGACGGTTGCCAGGTTGTCGCCGTACAAACCCAGGAAAAGAACGGCTATACGGCTGTTCAGCTGGGTGCGGGCGAACGCAAAGCGAAAAATGTTACCCAAGGTGAACGCGGCCATTTCGCAAAAGCGAAAGTAGAGCCCAAGGCGAAAGTCACGGAATTCCGTGTCAGCGAAGATTCCCTTCTCGAAGTAGGCGCAGAGCTTTGCGTTTCCCACTTCATTCCGGGCCAGTTTGTTGACGTGACCGGCATCACCATCGGTAAAGGCTACCAGGGTGTTATGAAGCGTTGGAACTTCGGCGGTCTGCGTGCGACGCACGGTGTGTCCGTTTCCCACCGTTCCCCCGGTTCGACCGGTCAGCGCCAGTCTCCCGGCCGCGTTTTCAAGAACAAGAAAATGGCGGGTCACATGGGTAACGTGCAGCGCACGATCCAGAACCTGCGCGTGGTCGAAGTTCATCCCGAACAAGGTCTCATTGTTGTTGAAGGCGCCGTACCCGGTCACAAAGGTACCTGGCTGACCATCAAAGACGCCGTTAAAATGCCGCTCCCGAAAGATGTGCCCCAACCGGCAGGTCTGAAAGGCAAGGGCGCCCCCGCAGCAGCGCAGGCTGAAGAAGCCCCCGCCGCCGAAGCGCAGGCATAAGCACAGAGAAGGAATGGATTGATGAAAATCGCCGTTAAAACACTCGATAACAAACAAGCTGGTGACATCGACCTGAACGATGCCATTTTCGGCCTGGAACCCCGTGCAGACATCCTGCACCGCATGGTAAACTGGCAGCTGGCAAAACGCCGCTCCGGTAACCACAAGACCAAGGGCGTCAGCGAAATCAGCGGTACCGGTAAAAAGCCGTTCAAGCAAAAAGGTACGGGCCATGCACGTGCAGGTTCCCTGCGCAACGCACAGCATCGCACCGGTGCGGTTATTTTTGGCCCGATCGTTCGCGATCATAGCCATGACATGCCGAAAGCTGTTCGCAAACTGGCACTGAAAGTCGCCCTGTCTGCAAAACAAAAAGAAGGCAAGCTGATCGTTCTCGACAGCGCCAAATCCGGCTCGCACAAAACCAAAGACATGGTTAAAACGCTGGCAGGTCTGGGTCTGACTTCTGCGCTCATCATTGATGAAACGCTGGATCAGAACTTCTTCCGTGCCGTGCGCAACATCCCTTTGATCGATGTTCTGCCGCAAAAAGGCATCAACGTTTACGACATCCTGCGCCGTGACACTCTCGTCCTGACGAAAGAAGCGGTTGCTCAACTGGAGGCGCGCCTGAAATGACCAAAGCTGCAAAAAAACAAGATCCGAAGATCACCGAACAGCTCTACGAGATGATCCGCACGCCGGTCATCACCGAAAAGGCGACGATGAACTCCCAGTACAACCAGATCACTTTCCGTGTGCCTCTGTGTGCGGATAAAGCGATCATCAAAGACGCGGTTGAAGCTGTATTCAAAGTGAAAGTGACGAAAGTCAACACTCTGACCCAGCTCGGCAAGACCAAGGTTTTCAAAGGCCGCAAAGCATTCCGCAGCGATAGCAAAAAAGCCATCGTTACGCTTGCTGAAGGTCAGCAAATCGACGTCGCCACAGGCGCCTGAGAATAACGGATAAAAACAATAAGGACCGGGACAGCGAATTGATGTTGTCCCCCAAAATTGAGGAAGATTAACATGGCACTCAAAAAGTACCGTCCGACATCGCCCGGCATGCGCCAAATGGTGCGTGTAGACCGCAGCGAACTGTGGAAGGGCAAGCCCGAGAAGACCCTTCTCGACAAGGATCACAACAACAACAAAGCCGGCCGTAACCACAAAGGTCGCAAGACCATTTGGCACCGTGGCGGCGGTCACAAGCAGCGTTATCGCCTGATCGATTTCAAGCGCCGCAAGTTTGACATGGAAGCCGTTGTTGAGCGTCTGGAATACGATCCCAACCGTACGGCTTGGATCGCTCTGGTTAAATACAACGACGGTGAGCTTGCCTACATCTTGGCACCCCAGCGTTTGCAAGCGGGCGACAAAGTCGTTTCCGGCGAGCGCGCGGATATCCTGCCTGGTAACGCAATGCCCATTAAAAACATCCCCGTTGGTACGCTGGTTCACAACGTTGAACTGCACCCGGGCAAGGGCGGCCAGCTGGCTCGTTCTGCCGGTGCTTTCGTTCAGGTTGTTGGTCGCGACAGCGGCATGACCCAGATCAAGCTGGGTTCGGGTGAACTCCGCGTTGTACGCGGCGAATGCATGGCCACTGTTGGTTCCGTATCGAACGCAGACCATTCCAACACCGTTCTCGGCAAAGCTGGCCGTAAGCGTTGGTTGGGCTGGAAACCTGTTAACCGCGGTGTCGTGATGAACCCGATCGACCACCCGCATGGTGGTGGTGAAGGTAAATCTTCCGGTGGTCGTAACCCTGTTACGCCCTGGGGTAAACCGACCAAAGGTGCTAAAACCCGTAAAAACAAGGCAACGGATAAATACATTCTGCGCCGTCGTAAAAACAAACGTCTGGCGAAGTAAGACAGAAGGAGAAATACAGTGGCACGTTCCGTACGGAAAGGTCCTTTTATCGATGGCTACCTGCTGAAAAAAGCAGAAAAAGCCCGCGCGTCGACCCGTAACGAGGTCATCAAGACCTGGTCGCGCCGTTCTACCATTCTGCCGCAATTCATCGGGCTGACGTTCGGTGTTTACAACGGCCAGAAATTCATTCCGGTTCTGGTGACGGATAACATGGTTGGTCACAAACTGGGCGAATTCGCCCCGACCCGCACGTTCTCCGCCCACACGGCTGCCGGCGCAGACAAGACCGCGAAAAAAGGATAATTGAGACATGTCTAAAGTAGGTAAAAAATCGCAGCGCAAGGACAATGAAGCCATTGCCAAGGCGCGCTATATCAAGGGCAGCGAACGCAAGTTGAACTTGATTGCCCAGCTTATTCGCGGTAAAAGTGCTCATCGCGCGCTGATCGACCTTGAATTCGCCCGCCGCCGCATGGCTGTGGATGTGAAAAAAGTGCTCGAAGCTGCTATCGCAAACGCTGAAAACAACCACAATCTGGATGTTGACCGCCTGTTCGTGAAAGAGGCTACTGTTGGCCGCACGATGACCATGGGCCGTTTCCATGCACGTGGTCGTGGCCGCAGCGCGGCTGTTCAGAAGCCTTTCAGCAACATCACGATTGTTGTAGAAGAGCGCGAAGAAGGCGAAACCAAGAAAAAGGTTAAAGCTGCGAAAAAAGCAGACAAAGCCGAAGCTGGTGACAAGCCCGCGAAAAAATCCGGTGGTGCGAAAGCCGCCAAAAAACCCGCCGCCAAAGCTGCAAAAGCTGAAGCTGGCGATAACACCACCGCTGAATAAGAAAGGCGCAGGAGAAAAACATGGGTCAGAAGGTTAACCCGATTGGTCTGAGACTTGGTATCAACCGCACGTGGGACAGCCGCTGGTATGCGGGTAAGGACTACGCTGCGAAGCTGCTGCAAGACATTAAACTGCGCGAGTTTGTCATGGACAAGCTGAAGCAGGCAGGTGTTGCACGCGTTATTATCGAACGCGCAGCCAGCAAGACCAACGTAACGATTCACACGGCACGTCCGGGCGTTATTATCGGCAAAAAAGGCTCTGACATCGAAAAACTGCGCAAAGATCTGTCGAAATTCACGGGCGGCGAAGTCACCCTGAATATCGTAGAGATTCGCAAGCCCGAGCTGGATGCCCAGCTGGTGGCTGACGGTATCGCGCAGCAGCTGGAACGCCGTGTTTCGTTCCGTCGCGCCATGAAGCGTGCGGTTCAGTCCGCTCTGCGTCTGGGCGCCGGTGGTATCCGCGTTACCTGCTCTGGCCGTTTGGCGGGTGCTGAAATCGCCCGTACCGAATGGTACCGCGAAGGCCGCGTTCCCCTGCATACGCTGCGTGCGGATGTGGATTACGCGATCTCCCGCGCTCTGACGACTTACGGCATTATCGGCGTAAAAGTCTGGATCTTCAAAGGCGAGATCCTTGGCCATGACCCGATGGCGCGCGACAAGCGTATGCAAGATCAGCAGCCGACACGCGCATAACCGTCTGAAAAGATTGTATAAATAAGGAATACGACTATGCTGTCACCTAAGAAAATGAAATTCCGCAAGGCGTTCAAAGGGCGCATTCGTGGCGTTGCTTCCTCGGGCCATTATCTGGCTTACGGCAGCTTTGGCCTGAAAGCAACCTCGCCGGAGCGAATCACTGCCCGTCAAATCGAAGCCGCGCGCCGTACAATTACGCGTCATATCAAGCGTCAAGGCCGCCTTTGGATTCGTATTTTCCCGGATGTTCCGGTATCCACGAAGCCGCTGGGCGCCCGTTTTGGTGGTGGTAAAGGTTCGCCGGAATACTACGTTGCCCGTGTAAAACCCGGAAAAATTATGTTTGAGCTTGACGGAGTACCCCGTGAACTGGCAGAAGAGGCGTTCCAATTAGCCGCCGCGAAGCTGCCGATCAAGACTCGCTTCGTTGCTCGCGACTAAGGATAAAGGTATAAGAAAATGAAAATCGCAGATCTGAGATCAAAATCAGCCGACGAGCTGAAGCAGGAGCTTTTGAACCTCCGCAAGGAGCAGTTCAACTTCCGCTTCCAGAAAACCACGGGCCAGCTGGAAAATACGGGCCGTGTTCGTCTGGTACGCCGCGACATCGCGCGTGTTAAAACGGTTCTGGCTGAACTGAAACAGGGCAAAGCTCCTGCTGCAAAACCCGCTGCCAAAAAAGCGGCAAAAGCGCCGGCCAAGGCTGCTGCCAAGAAAAAAGAAACTGAGGAGTAAGCAAGATGCCGCGTCGCGTGCTTGAAG
>JAVEWI010000203.1:0-4151 GCA_034004625.1 Bdellovibrionales bacterium | reverse complement strand
CCCCAGCGGGTCTGCGCGCAGGCCGCGGCGCATGTCATAGTCAACCAGCCCCGCGCGCAGGGCTTTTTCAGCTGCCTGCTGGTATTCAGGGATCAGGGTTGAGCGTGCAATCAAACCGCCTTCATAAAGGCCTTTTTCACCGTAAAGCTCCAGCAGGCGGCGGCGTACCTCTTCGGCAAAATACGGATGGTTCACGTATTGGTCGCTGTCGCGGCGATGGGTTTTCAGCGGCTTGTCTTTGGCTTTGGCCGCATCTTCGGCGCCGACATAGCCATTTTCAAGCATCTGGTCGATCACCCAGTTGCGGCGCCCAACAGCGGCTTCGTAGCGGCGTTCGGGGTGGTAGTTATTGGGCCCTTTGGGCAGCGCGGCCAGATAGGCGGCTTCTTCAATCGTCAGTTCATTCAGCGGTTTGTTGAAATATTCAAGCGAGGCTGCCGCAACGCCATAAGCACGGGCGCCAAGGAAAATTTCGTTCAGGTAAAGCTCGAGAATGCGATCCTTGCTCAGCGCCTGTTCAATACGGAACGACAAAATAATTTCGCGGAACTTGCGTTTGAACTTGGCGATATCATTGCCGCGTTCGTCTTCCAGGCCGTCGGACAGCAAAAAGTTCTTCGCAACCTGCTGCGTAATGGTGGACGCGCCGACAATGCGGCGGCTGGACCCCATATGGATCAGGTTATCGCGAATGGCTCGCGCCACACCCGTGGCGTCAATGCCGGGGTGTTTGTAGAAATTTTTATCCTCGGCAGACAAAAACGCATGAATAACCAGGTCGGGCACATCGGGCACAGCAACAAATACGCGTTTTTCCGCGGCGAATTCAGCCAGCAAACGCCCGTCATTTGCATAGGCGCGGGTGACAATCGGCGGCTCGTAGGTGGCAAGGGCGCTATAATCGGGCAAATCCTGGCTGAAATAAAACAGCAAGGCCACGACCAGTCCCACGGCCGCAATCGCCCCCAGCACCGCCATGGAAATCAAGGCCATGAAAATGCGCGAAAACCATCCGGGCCCTTTATCACGCGGGCGGGGCTGCGTATCGCGCACGGGGGGTTTGCCCTTTGCATTCGCGCCCGCTTTGCCCGCAGGTTTCGCGGTTGCCTTTAATCCTGATTGCGGGGCTGCGCTACGCGGTGCGCTGTCCGCATGCACATCGACGGTATCTTCGAGCGGCGGCATGGTTTTGCCTTTATTCGCCTGCGGCACAGATTTGCCGCCGGCCTTCGCCGCCGGTTTTTGGGGCGCAGACCCGACAGTCGGGCGCACAGCGCGAAGTTCTTTATCTGACGGCGGTTTTTTATCGTTGCTCACGCGCGGCCTCAAATTTCCATTTTAATCGGCCCTTCGGCAGAGCCTTTGATAAACTGATCTACATATTCATTGCCGGAATGGTCGATATCCGCGGCCTTGCCCTGCCAGATGATTTCACCTTTATAAATCATGGCGATGTCATCGGCGATTTTACGCGCGCTGTGCATGTCATGCGTGATAGACAACGTGGTCGCGCCAAGCCCCTTGGACGTTTCAACGATCAGGTCATTGATCACATCCGCCATAATGGGGTCGAGGCCGGTTGTAGGCTCGTCAAAGAAAATGATTTCCGGATTGGTCGCAATGGCGCGGGCTAACCCCACGCGTTTTTGCATGCCGCCCGACAATTCCGCCGGCAACAATTTTGCCACGCGCGACGGCAAGCCGACAGCGCGCAGTTTTTCAATCGCAATATCATGCGCGTCCTTGCGCGACATACCCTTGCCCTGAATAAGACCAAACGCCACGTTTTCCCAAATCGGCAGACTGTCAAACAGCGCCCCGCCCTGAAACAACATGCCGAATTTGCGCATCAAAGCATCGCGTTCGCGGCTTTTCAGGCCTGTGGTTTCCTGCCCGTCTACCAAAATAGATCCGCTGTCGGGCGAAACAATGCCCAGAACGGATTTGATCATGACAGATTTACCCGTGCCCGAACCGCCGATCACCACCAGAGATTTGCTTTTTTCAATCGACAAATTCACGCCGCGCAGCACGTGGTTATTGCCGAATGATTTGCGGACGTCTTTGAGTTCGAGTTTTTTGTTTGCCTGCGTCATGGTTTATTTCCCCGCAAAAAAGAGCTGGGTCAGGAAATAGTTCGCAATCAGGATCAGGATCGACGCCGATACCACCGCATTGGTGGTGGCCGCACCCACGCCCTGCGCGCCGCGCTGCGAATTAAACCCGTGATAGCACCCCATCAGGGACACGATAAAACCGAAAGCCCCCGCTTTCCAAAGACCGGACATGACATCATCCGCCGTCAAAAATTCCCATGTACGGTGAATATAGTTCTCGGATACAAAATCCAGTTTATAAACCCCGACCAGATAACCGCCATAAACGCCAATGACGTCGGCAATCAAAACCAACAGCGGCAGCATCAATGTGCCTGCAATCAAACGCGGCGCGATCAGGTATTTGAACGGATTGGTGGACAGCGTGGTCAGCGCGTCAATTTGTTCGGTCACACGCATGGTGCCAATTTCGGCGGCAATGGATGCGCCAATGCGCCCCGCCACCATCAAACCGGCCAGAACAGGCGCCAGTTCACGCGTCACGGACAGGACAACAACGGTTGCAACCGCACCCTCGGCCGAAAAGCGGGAAAAACCGGTATAGCTTTGCAGCGCCAGCACCATACCCGTGAACAATGCCGTCATACCGACAACAGGCAGGGAGTAATAACCGATATCCACCACCTGACGCCACAAGAGGCGCGGATAGAAAGGCGGCGTGAAGCAATGATAAATACCGCGCCCCGCAAACATGGACAAACGCCCGACCGCAGCGAAAAAGCCCAGAATAGCCCCGCCGATGCGTGCGCATAAATCCAGCACCCAGCCCAGCGGCGAAAATCCGCCCGCGGTTTCTACGTTATTGTTTTCCTGTTCTGTCATGCTCATAGACTGTCCCCGATATAATGCCGCGGCGTACGAAGGCCAAGGCCGGTGAAAATTTCATAACCGATGGTGCCGGCCTGTGCCGCCACATCATCCACGCTTTGATGCGGGCCGATAATTTCTGCCCATGTGCCGGGCGCGGGCGGCACGGGCAGATGGTTTGTATCCACCACGATGGAATCCATCGATACGCGGCCAATGACATCGCAGGCCACACCGCCGATATAAACTTTGCCGCGGCCGGTCAGGCTGCGCAAATATCCGTCGGCATATCCGATTGAAACCGTGGCGCATTTTGTGCCCGTATCCACGGCATAACCCGCACCGTAGCCAACAGTCCCTTGCCTGTCAATTATTCTGTTTTGCAGAATACGCCCCTCGAACAAAACGGTGCCGCGCATGGGGTTTGTTTTATCCGGCACGGGGTTGATGCCGTAAATGGCGCAGCCCGGACGGGCAAGGTCGAAATGATAATCCGGCCCCAGAAAAATACCGCTGGAATTGGCAAAGCTGAAACGCAAAGGCCGCCCCAGCGCCGCCGTCAATTGGCGGAACAACGTCAACTGTGCCGCATTCATCGCATGCGCAGGTTCATCCGCGCAGGCCAGATGGCTCATGGCATAACGGATATCAAGCGCCGCCCAAATAGCCGCATCGGCGGCCAGCGCGGCAACTTCCGTCCCGTTCAGCCCCAGACGGTTCATGCCGGTATCGATGTGCAACACGGCGGGCAATTTGCGGTGCAGCTTTGCCGCCGCCGCACGCCACTGCGCAATATCAGCGGGGCTGTTTAAAACGGGCACCAATCCGCTTTGCGCAAATTCATCGGTATCAACGCCGCAGGGGCCTTCGAGGACATAGATTGTAGGCGCATCCACCACCACCGGCGCATCCGACACGGGGCTATGCGGGAAAGCGCCCGCCACAGCGGAAAGCGCCGCGCGGACTTTCAGTCCTTCGGCATATTGCGCGACAAAGAAATGGCGGCACCCCTGCCGGAACAAAGCACGCGACACCGCCGCCGCGCCAAGGCCGTAGGAATCCGCCTTGACCACGCCCGCGCAATCCGCGCCGTTTTGCAACTTCTTTTTCAGGAGCAACCAGTTTTGGGCAATCGCATCCAGATCGACCGTCATGCGCGATGACGGGCCGGAAAAGAAATTTCCGGCCGCGTTATTCATGTTCTTCGACCCGGTAATGCTCCAGATT
>JAVEWI010000202.1:0-4153 GCA_034004625.1 Bdellovibrionales bacterium | reverse complement strand
TGCCGCCCGCGGCAATCATAAAGAACTGGAACGTTGCCTGCTGAAAGTCATGCAGCACCATGCTGTTTACGGCGGTATTTGATCAACCGGCTTTTTCGCGCTGGCACAGGATAAGCCAAACGGCGTTATTGACGTCTGCCTGAGCGCGGGTCTCCTCGCTGTCTTCTTCCGCCGTGTAAACCGGAATATAAATCGCACAGAAACTAGCGGGTGAAACGTTTGCGCACCCTGTCTGCAAAATCATCATCGTGGCGCAGACGATCGCGAATATTGGCAGCTTCCAGAAAATCATCTGTTTGTTTCTCCAACATGCGGGCTGTCTCGTTTCGCCTTGCGGCATAGGCGGCAAGGCTAATTAATATTACCAGCGCCGCCAAAACCGCCAGCGCGGTCCATATGGTCATGATGCATCGCCTTTTTTGTCGTTGTCTTTTTCATCCGTATTCTTGGTTTTTTTATCGCCCGTAAAAGCGGCAATGACACCGGCGAGCGATATGCCCGCGGCAATCACGGCCTCGGTCTGAAATTCGGTCAAGGCAATCCCCAGCGCTGTTGCGATGGAAACAATGCCGATCCACGTTGACCTTTCGACGGCGCGCGCCAATAAAAAATGCAAAAACTGTTTCATGATTTTACCTTTTGGTTTTGGGTGGGTATGGATTTTTGCGGCAGCATGGATGCGGCCTCGGCATAAAGCGCGGGGGTGTACCAGAACCGCGGCCTGTCTGCGGGTGGGTGGCCGTTTTCATGCCGCGTGATGGCTTCGGCAAGGGCAATCAGAATGCCTGGCTGCATCATGTCGATTTTTGCGCGGCGGGTTATTTTCAAATGCCGCGCCACGCTGTGAATATAATGATCCGTTGCATTTTCATGCGGCGGCGCCCATCGGTTGATGATGCTTTCAACCGTATCCAGACCATGTTTGAAATGATACGTCAGCAAAACCCGCATCAATGCGCGCAGCCCCCAGATGGGTGCAGAAAACTCCACAAAAGACGTATCCAGCTGGGCGTCCTTTTGTCCTTGCCACCGTGTGGGGGACAAGCGGATGTTGCCCGGGTTATTGTTACGAATGCCGCGGGGGGCTAAAAAATCATTCATCTTATATCCTTTGTTTTAAACGGGGCTTAGCTGCGCTGGTGCAAAAAAAGCTCGATGCGCTGGATACCGTCATGCAGGTGGTCGATGCGCTGTTCCAAAGCCGCCAGTCTTTCGGCGGTATGTTCGTGGTGGGTAATCCATTTTTCGATATAATCCACGCGGCGGCTGATGGATGCGGCCCACCAGATGGTGCCGAATAAATGCGCCATCAAGGTTGCGGATAATGTCAATAAAGACAGGGTTTCTGGCGTCATGCGTGTTATTCCTTGATTTCTTCCACAGTCAATGTGGCGGCGGCGCAGCCACCGAACAAACGACCTGTATTGCTGCCATTCATACGGACAGATCCAATCCCGCCCGGCCCGACACGGACGGTATAAACCTGGGTATTTGTATCCCCGGGAATATGTTCATATTCGAAATTCAATGAAACAGGCTGTCCGGCGACCGGCGCATAGGCACCGATGGCCTGCACTGCGGCGCTGCCGTTAATGCATAAAAAAGCTGTTATCGGAAAAATGCCCGAAGTCGCAGCAAAGCCTGAAAACCGCACACGTACCCGGTTGGTGGCGCTTTTTGGCGTCAGACTTGTTCTGAGGATCTCCGTGCCTTCGCCCGGTTGCGGCACGGTGTTGTCAAAAGGTACAGCGGTTGTGAGCGCGGCATATCCTGTATAAGTCGTTTGTGCGTGGCCCACGACGCTTCCTGCGGGTATGGTGTTGTCACGCGTGGGGTTGGTCAGGATAAAATTTTCGCCGTTGTAAATCAGAACATAGGTGCGGCCTGCCCGCATATCGCCTGATAAAAGAGCGCTGCCGTCTTCGCGCAAAACGCTGCGCAGATCAAGATCGCCCAGAGCCAGCGTGGTGTTTCCCGTGACATCATGGGCAGGGGACAGGATAACCATTTGCCCGTTTTGATGCTGCGGCGGCGCGGGTACGGGCGCTACGGCGCAGGCGTTCACCGTGCCTGTGTCCGCGGCAAAAGGACACATCCGCAAGGCGCCGCTTCCGACATAAGGCAGGAATGCATTCTGTCCTGCATGCAGGGCGCCTATCATGATCCAGTCGCTGCCATCAAAAAATTTCAAGCGCCAGGGCGTGGCGCTATCATCCAGCCAGATGGTGCCGGCTTCGGCATATCCCGGGGCGCTGGCGCCTTTGTGATGTGTCAGGAGGGCTTTTTTACCATCGTTATCTTCCTGCCGGTAAACCAGACCGCTTTTGTTTGCGCCAATCGTGGGGCTTGCCTGTGACATGCCTGATGCTCCTTGCCAGTGTGTAGAGGAAATGAAAAATGTCAGTTTTCTTCGCCGTAGCCTTTGGCGAGGAAGTCAAAATCACGGCTGATGCCCGTATTTGCGGCATTAAAAAACCGGATAAAAAATCCGGCTTCCGTGATGCTGTCGAGTGTGTAGTAATCGCCGCTTTGCATGTTTTGCGCCGTAATTGCGATGGCGGGCGGTGTGCGGAATGGGTGCGGGAATGTAACGGTATTGCCCGCGGCGTCACTGCTGGTCCCGCGCACAGATATGGTTCTGTCTGGCATGTCCACATGCAAGGTCATCTGCGTGATAACGGGCGTAACATTTTCAGCGTCCGATTCCAGAATCGCGCGACATTGGAATGCGCGGGCCGCATATTCACCCAGCGATATGTCTTGCCATGCCGACCATACCGGCGTCCCTGCGGGATCGTCCGGTGTGCTGCGCAATTGCAGGCGCAAACGCCATCGCGACGGATCGGTACTGCCGTCGCGGTTTTCAACAAGGTCATTGTCCGGCCAGTCATCGCAGGATTCCGCGCGGTCAATCCCGCCTGCGCGCAGATCTATGGTCACCAGTGATGTATATACTGTGCCAAGGTCGATGGTATCTCCAAAGGTAAAAATACCGGATGTTACGCCATCTGCAAGTTGCAGCGTGCCGTCAATATTTTGCGTGCCGTCATGCATGCCGTCAAAATCCGGCGCGGCGCTGCGGCTTTCAACAGCGTTATAACCTGCAAGGCCTGCAATGGTGGATACGGCAACCGCGGGGGCTTCGCTTTGTCTTCCGCGCAGGTCGGCAGCTTTTAACAGGAAACTGCCCACCGCTGCGGGTACGGTGAGTGACGTGGTGTCAGCCGGAATACGCGCAACAACATCGACCGCGCTATTCCATTCCGCGTCTGTCAAAACCGGCGCAAACCGCAAGGTATAGTGACTGATTGCTTTGTTCGGCGTTTCTTGCCAGTTCAGGTAAGCTGTGCTGCCTACCACATTCATTGACAGGGACGGGGCATCCGGCGCATCCGGTCCCAGCGCATCCACACGGTATCCGGCAATGGGCAGATTTGGTGAAAAAATACCGCTATCGCTAACATAGCGCAGGCGCAGATCGTATGTTTCTCCTTCGGTCAGGCGCTCGATAATGGCTTGCCCGTCATTGCCAGGGGTGATTTCCGCCGGTGAGAAAAAACTTTCATCCTTGGCGCGTATTTCCCCGCGTAAGACCAGCGGGCGGGGAAATGCTGCGGCGGACAGAGAAAGAATAATGCGGCTTTGCGCATTGCCCTCGTTATCATAGCCGCCTATTTCAGTCCGCATGTGCAAAATTTGCGGCATAGGCGGCCGGCGCAATTCCGGCGGTACGGACATCTGGCTTGAAAATGGCGGAATGGTGCCGGTATCCGCATGATGAATGGCAGGCGCGGCATCCACGCAGGTCAGCCGTGCCGCCAGATCATTTTGCGGTTCAATGGCTTTGACGATCAGCGCAACGCTTTCCTGTCCGCTTTCACCGAAGAGAGCCAGATCGCCCACGGCAATCTGCGCTGTTTCCGCATCCTGCGGACTTGCGAAAACCAGCTTTTTCGTTTCGCCTTCTTCACCGTCCAATGCCAGCAGCAGAGATGATCCATCGCACCTGCGCAGGCGCAGGCTATAATTTTTATCGGCCTCCATGATGACGGTATTGTCGATTTCAATGGCGGCTATATGTGCTTCGTTTTCTGTATCAGGCACCAGTTGCGTCACGCGCGCCGCGGTGATGCCAAACATGGGGACGTCATGG
>JAVEWI010000201.1:0-4155 GCA_034004625.1 Bdellovibrionales bacterium | reverse complement strand
GCCAAAAGTGCGGCGCCGGCCAGCAGGATAATATTTTTGAACGGTGTCCGTTTCATGAAACCCTCGGTTAATCAGGATGCCGCCCGTTCCGCGAAAAAGCGGAAGCCTGCGTTACATCCGGTGTTAGGGCTGATTTTATACGCATTAACGGGCGTGCAGGCAACATTATAGGGGTGGGGAATAAGGAAATCGCTTTGTTTTTGGGTGGGAATGATGTAAAAAATGGCCTTGAACAAAGTTATAGAAAACGACCGCGCCATGACAACACAAGCCCCCCACAGCAAACCCGAATTTTCCCGTCTGATCGCCATTGATGGCATCGCCCCCGATAAAACCCGCAAGGAAAGCGTAAAGGCGGATGACGCCGAATGCGCAGCTTTGGCTAAACGTCTGGGGCTGCGCGATTTGCGTAATTTTTCGGCGGATCTGAATATCCGCCGCGTACCGGGCGGTACCGCCGTGCGGATCGAAGGCCGTTTGCAGGCGGATGTGGTGCAGGCCTGCGTGATTTCGCTGCAGGATGTGCATGCGCATGTGGAGGGCACCTTTGATACCTATTTTACCGAGGATGCCGAGCAGGCACGCGAAGAAATCTCCTTTACGCTGGACGATGATCTGGATGCTGCCGAAATGGTGCATAATGGCATGATCGATCTGGGGGAAGTTGTAACCCAGTATCTTTCGCTTGAGATTCCGCCCTATCCGCGTGCGCCCGGCGTCAGCCTTGCCGCGCAGCTAAGCGAGAGCGGTACGGCCAAAAAAGCCAATCCTTTTCAGGCGCTTGAGGTTTTGAAAGCCGATAAAACCCAAAAAGGCGAATAAAATCAGCCTTTAGGCCGCGAGGGGCGCTCTGAAACCGGCTTAAAGCTGCGGGTTTTGAGGCTTTTATGCCCAATTTGTACTTGTAAAATCTGCCAGAAACGGTATGAATCAGGCGGATTTTTCTTGCACCCTCGGCGCATTTTGGTTATGTAATGACCCCTGCGCCTTTGCGGTTTTTACCGCGCAAGGTTTAGAGAAAAGCATCAGAATTCAGGATTTAAACTTAGAAAGAGTAACAAGCCATGGCTGTTCCCAAGAAGAAAACGTCCAAATCCCGCCGCAACATGCGCCGTTCGCATCATGCGCTGTCTGCCCCCACGGCGGTTGAAGACAAAAAAACCGGCGAAATGGTTCGTCCGCACCACGTATGCCTGAAAACCGGCACGTACAAGGGCGAGCAAATCATCGATATCGACTAAGGATACCGGCGCGGCCAGGCGGATGATCGCTGCCGCGCCCCTTGGCCGCAATTTCTGCGGCATTACGATATCAGAGGCCGGTTTTGCATCAGCAACAACATAACCTCATCATTTCACTCGACGGCATGGGCGGCGATAATGCGCCGCATGTCGTGGTGGAAGGTGCGCATCTGGCGCGCGCGCAATTTCCGGGCGCGCGTTTTGTCATTTTTGGCGATGAAACGCAAATTGCCCCTTTGGTGGCGCAATATCCGGGACTTTCAGATGTCATGGACATTCGCCACACGCCCGACCGCGTGACGGCAGAAGACAAGCCCGCGCAGGTTTTGCGCACGGGCCGTAATTCCAGCATGCGCCTTGCAATTGACGCTGTCGCAAAAGGCGAAGCGGATTGCGTTGTTTCCGCCGGCAATACCGGTGCCTTGATGGCGATGGCGAAGTTCAGCCTGAAAGTTTTGCCGGGGATTGACCGTCCGGCGATTGCTACATTTTTGCCGACCAGGATTGCGGGCCGCGGCACGGTCTTGCTGGATCTGGGCGCGAATGCGGAATGCGACCCGAATAATCTTTTGGAATTTGCGGTGCTTGGCGGTGTTTTTTCGCGCGAAGCTTTGGGCATTGCGCAGCCGAATATCGGCCTTCTCAACATCGGCTCCGAAGCCATGAAGGGGAGTGATCTGGTCAAGGAAAGCGCCGAGCTGTTGTCGCGCGCAAAGCTGCCCGGCGTTTACAAAGGCTTTGCCGAAGGTGACGATATTGGCACTGGCGCGTTTGATGTTGTGGTGACAGACGGTTTTACCGGCAACGTCACGCTCAAGGCGATAGAGGGCACGGCGAAACTGGTCAAACATATGATTAAAGAAGCGCTGAAATCATCGTGGATGGTGCGCATCGGCTTGTTCCTTGCGTTGCCCGGTTTGCTGTTGTGCTATCGCCCGCTCAAGGCTTTTTCCAAGCGTATTGATCCGCGTTATTATAATGGGGCGAGCCTTCTGGGGCTCAAGGGCCTGTGTATCAAAAGCCATGGCGGTACAGATGGTATTGGCTTTGCCAATGCGATTGGTGTTGCTGCCGGTCTTGCTATCAAAAAGTTCAATCAAAAAGTTGAAGCAGAACTTCAGCGCCTTGGCGCGGAAGCTTTGCGTCCTGCGAAGACGGTGGAAACAACACCGCTGCGCGCGGGGGAGGAGGGATAATGCGCCGTTCCGTGATGCTGTCTTGCGGCTCTTACCTGCCTGAAAAGTTTTTGACAAACAACGATCTTGCCAAGATTGTTGATACGACGGATGAGTGGATTACCCAGCGCACCGGCATTCGCAAGCGCCATGTGGCGGGCGAGGGGCAGAAAACATCCGACCTTGCCACACGTGCTGCGGAAAAAGCGCTCAAGGCGGCAGGCCTGACAGGCGCGGATATTGATGCGATTTTTCTGGCCACGACCACGCCGGATCAGGTCTTTCCCGCAACTGCCGTGACGGTGCAGGATAACATCGGCATGGGCGATCGCGGTTTTGCTTTTGATATTCAGGCCGTGTGCTCCGGTTTTATTTATGCTTTATCAACCGCCGATAACTTCATCAAATCCGGACAAATTAATCGTGCGCTGGTGATTGGCGCGGAACATTTTACGCGTCTTCTGGACTGGAACGACCGCACGACCTGCGTGTTGTTTGGCGACGGCGCGGGTGCGGTTATCCTGGAAGCGGCAGAGGGCAACGGCGACAAATCCGACCGCGGCATCCTGACCACGCATCTGCATTCCGAAGGCGCGAAACGTGATTTGCTTTATGTGGATGGCGGGCCGTCCAGCACGCGTACGGTCGGGCATGTGCGCATGAACGGCAAAGAAGTTTTCCGCAATGCCGTGACACGTATGAGCGAAGCAATTGTCGAAGCCATGGAAACCAGCGGTGTCAGTGCAGAAGAAGTCAGCTGGCTGGTGCCGCATCAGGCGAACCGCCGCATTATTGACGCGACTGCCGAAAAATTGAACCTGCCGCCCGAACGCGTGGTGGTGACGGTGGAAGACCATGGCAATACATCTGCTGCGTCCATTCCGCTCGCCCTTTCCGTGGCGGTGGAAGACGGGCGAATCCAGCGTGGCGACCTGATTCTCATGGAAGCGATGGGCGGGGGGCTGACATGGGGCGCCGCACTGGCGCGCTGGTAAAATGTGCGTGTTTTGAACGACTCCGGCAAACCCCTTTAATGGGCATGTTTTTGACTGGTTTGTTTACTGTAACTGACTGTTTCAACTCTTTGTATTGACTAATTAATTGTGAATCATTACCGTGAGACTCACCAAGAGCGAGGTACATCATAATGACCATTAATCAAACCATTACCCGCGCAGACCTCAGCCAGGCTGTTTACGAACAAGTCGGCCTGTCCCGCAACGAATCCGCCGAATTGGTGGAGACCGTTTTGGAAGAAGTCTGCAAGGCGCTGGAACGCGGGGAGATGGTGAAAATCTCTTCCTTCGGTACCTTCCAGGTACGCTCCAAGCGTCAGCGTATCGGCCGTAACCCCAAGACCGGGGAAGAAGTGCCGATCCTGCCGCGTCGTGTTTTGACCTTCCGCGCCAGCAACGTACTCAAAGAGCGCATCAATAACGAAGGCAACAGCGGCGTCGTCAGCGCAGCCGAATAAAACACTCCTGAATACAATCATCGAAGCAAACAGTATTTAAGGACTTTACCTATATGACCAGCACTAACAATCCGAATGCCAAAGGCGGCATGCAGACGGAAGACGTTTCGCAAGCGCAGCCCCAGACACAAGTCACCCAGAATATTCCCGGCCGCCGCCCTATGAAGGCAAAAGGCGGGATTCAGAAATCGGCCGGCGCATTTCGCACGTTCAGCGAAGTGGCGGGGGTTCTGATTGTGGAACAGCATGGCGTGCGTTTCTGGGA
>JAVEWI010000200.1:0-4177 GCA_034004625.1 Bdellovibrionales bacterium | reverse complement strand
CTGTAACTGGCGATCAGCGGGATGTTCAGGGAAGATCCCTGACGCTGGATGCAATCGTTTGTGCTGGTGTGGTTCATGGTGGCGCAGCCGCCCAGTGACAGGGTGGCCCCTGCAAAGGCGAGGGTCAGAATTTGTCTGCGCATGATAACCATTTCACACCACCGTATTTGATTTGCCGTTTGTTTTGTTTTTGAATCGCCGGACATGTCGCCGGATTGGTAAGTATCTTAATCGAATCTTAACGTTATGTCAATTAAAATACAAAAAAACCTTGTTTTTCAGTCTCGTGCTATACGCGGAAGGGGCAGACCCTGATGGTCTGCCCCCCTCGTTCGCGATCTCTCCCGCCGGTCACCGGTCTTTGAGGGTGCAGGTGTTGCGGCGGGCGCTATGGATTATTTGCAACCGCAATCCGGCTTGGCGGCCGGTTTCGGTGCGGGCTTCGCAGCCGGTTTCGGCGCTGCCGGACGTGCGGGGGCCGCGGTTACCGTACGAACGGTTTCCTTGGTATGCACAACCGGGTTTACGTTGATGGTCACGCCGCCTGCATTGCTGTTGGCAGCAGGTGCGGGAGCCGCGGGGGCTACGCTGTTAAAGGATTTTGCACCGAAAATGCTCATAACCGATTTCGGCTCGTTCGCGCCGTTTTGCTCGATGTAGGTATTGATGCGTTCAACAGCGCGTTCCATGGCGGGGGCTGCGTAGTTCGGCAGAGCCTTGATCAGCATTTCAATCGCGAAAGCTTCTTTGGCAAGGTCGCCGCCTGCGCGGTTCCATACTTCGAATGCGGATTTAACAGCCGCGCATTGTTCAACGAATTCCGCACGCTGGTTACCGCCGCCAAGGCCGACACCGGTGGAGCCGAATACGTTTACAGCAGCGCTCCAGCCCAGAACGGCAAGGCAACCGTCAACCGAACCGGCAAGGTTCGGGGCATTGGTGCCGACGAAAGAACGGAAGCTGTTCACGGTGGATTGGCTGGGGGCTACGTTGATCGGGCCGGTAGAAGCCTGCGCCGCGCCGCCTTGTGCATTGGCTGCGCCACCTTGTGCATGGGCTGCGCCACCTTGGGAATTGTTCTGGATGTCGATGGGGCCGGTTTGGGCATTGGCGCCGGAAACCGAGCCGGAAACAGCCGTAGAGTTGGAGCCGGAAACGGCAGAACCGCCCTGACCGCCTTGGCCACCTTGTCCGCCCTGGCCGCCCTGACCGCCGTTAGCGATCTGGCTTTGGCCCTGGTTTTGGCCTTGCTGTTGTTGCTGGCTTTGGTCCTGGCCTTGGTATTGGCTTGCGCTTGCGCCGCCTTCATTGCGATAACCATCTGCATGGGCAACGGTTGAAAATGCAGCCGAAATGGCAACTGCAGATGTCAGTACAGCGGTGCGGATTGTCTTGTTCATGATCTATTACCTTGTTTTTGTTTAATAAAGCAGCTTGCGCCGGCCTTCTTGTTTTCCAATATCCGGGCCGGTCGGTCCTGATGGGTGCTGAACATAACCGAGTCTCTCGGAATATGTCAAGTAAAAGGAAAAGATTATTTCATTTGCATATTACCGAGACTCGGCGTATGTTCCCATCCAACAAAAAACAAAAAAATAAAAGCAAAGACGACGTAATAGAGGTTTTTATCATGACGCATTCTTTTCCCGCCGCGCCTTCGGGCGATCTTTCTGCCAATCCCGCAGCAGCTTCCGTTGATACAGGTACGGCACAGGGCGATGCGAAAAAGAAATCTTTCCTGAAAACCGTTTTTAACAAAGCCGCCGACATCGCGGGCCGCGCGGCGGTGACGCAAGGCTTGCGCCTGGGCGCGCTTTCGGTGGTGGCGGGTGCGGGCGCTTCGGCCGTGGTCAGCATTGGCGTGGCGGCTGCGGCTGCCGGTGCGGGTGCTGCGCTTTACAGCTATGGCAAAGATACCTATATGGCGTGGCGCAGCGCCAGCGCGCTGGATGATGACAGCTTCCGCTGGATGGATACCGGACGTTTGAAAAAAGCGCGCACTGCATTGTTGTTCGGTGTGGCGGGTGGCGCCTTTGGTGCATGGCTTGCGGGTACGGATACGTTCCAGCATGGCCTTGAATTCGCCAAAACCTATGGCGGTAAAATGATCGAATCCGTTTTGAATTTCTTTGGCGGTACGTTCTCCTCTGCGCCTGCTGCGGCGTCTTTGCCAGCACCGGCGGTGGATGTGGCGACACCGGTGGTTGATGCAGAAACAATCAATGCACGCGTTGCCGCCGCACATGAAGCCGTCGCAGCGCCCGCTGCCGACATTGCTGCACCGGCAGAAGACGACATCATCGCGCGCATCGATGCCGCACATGGTTTGCTGGATGCAGAACGCGCGGGGCTGGAAATTGTACCGGCCGAAGCCGCTGCGCCTGCAACTGTGCTGAACCGCCTCTGGGGCGCGGCGATGACGTCGGATCAGGCAAAAGGTGCTTTTATGGCGCAGATGATGAAAGCCGATCCGGATGATCTGTCATCTGTCACCCCGCAATTCCTGAAAGACCGCGCGCATGACGTGCTGCGCCTGACCGACTTGCCGTGGCAGGACCGCCTGTCTCTGGCGCGTGAATTGGCCGAGGAAGCACAGGCACGCGGCAACCGTCAGGCCGCAGGTTTCCTGCGTGACCTTGCCAAACTGGAAGACGGTTCATGGAAACCGCGCGGTTTGAATATTACCGGCACCGAAGACATTCAGGCCGCAAAACCCGCAGTCATCGAAAAACCTGCCGTGGTGGCCAAGGAAATCGTTACGCCCAAAGCAGCCCCCGCGCTGGAGAAAATTATTGTACCCGAACAGGCGCCGGTGAAAACCGTGATCCTCGATACCGATAGCGCAACGGGCACCGTGACCGAACGCGTGGTGGACGGCATTGCCGGCCCCGGCCTGACCATAGAAGCGGTGGAGCAGCCCGTGGTGCAGCAAACCGTGCAGCAAACGCCCAAGACCGCATTTGAACGCGCCGCCGTTTGCACCGTGACCATGGCGGGTGACCATTCCGCCGCGGAAACTTTCTGCGAAGTCAGCAAAACCACGATGAAGGCGGGCGATTACGTGACATTCGTCGCCGCGCATAACGTTACAATCAATGTATCGACCACGTTGCTCGACGGTTCGGTCGATGTGCCCACGCAATCTTTCCTGCACGAAAAAGTGATTGGCGATGGCGTGGCGCGTTTGAATGGCAACCTGCAAGGCATCAAAGTGCCAGGCCGTTAAGAACCGCCGTTTTCTATCTGCTCTTTATATATGTACGCCTGTGTATTTTTACGCGGGCAGGGGGCGGGATTTGCAATCGGGCAACAGTTTTAAAAAAATCCGGCGCTTGGGGTGATTTTTCCCCGCAGCGCCGGATTTTTCTTTTATGATCGCCGGAATCGGCCACCCCGCGGCGCGAAAACGGATTTTTCTGTATTTGTGGGGTGTTTTATTTTGCATAATTTGTTAACTTTTGGTATAAAAGATAAACCACGGCGGAAAGGAGCGCAGAATCATGAATAATTTCAAAAAAGTAGCAAAAGTAGGGGCGGCGCTCTGCCTGTCTTTTAATCTGGTGGCTTGTTCCTCTACCGCGCAATCCAATGTGCCGGCCACAGGGCCGACCAATAACAATACAACACCTGCACAGGCGACTGTTTCCACAGCCGGCGCCGATACGCTGCGTTTTTATAACCTGCATACGCGCGAACGTATTTCCATTCCGCACCGTCAGGGTGCCGGCGTTTCTGCCGAAGCGAATAATTTCATGCGCGACTGGCGCCGTAATGAACCCGCCCGCATGGACCCGAAACTTTTTGACCTGCTCGGCCAGTTGCAAGAAGCCATCAATGTGCGCCACCCCGGCCTGACGGTTGAATACCATGTCATTTCCGGCTACCGCGCCCCTGCGACCAATAACGGCCTGCGCAGCAACGGCGGCGGTCAGGCGCAAAACTCCCTGCATATGACGGGGCAGGCTATGGACATTCGCGTGCCCGGCCTTTCCACCCGTGAATTGCGTGACATTGCCAGCTGCCTGAAACTGGGCGGTGTTGGCTATTATCCCTCGGATGACTTTGTGCATGTGGATACCGGTAACGTGCGTTACTGGCCTTCGCGCGATTATCTCTCTAATCTGAATTGCAAACGCTAAACCCTTTGTGGTTTCACAACAAAAAGCGCGGACATGAT
>JAVEWI010000199.1:0-4199 GCA_034004625.1 Bdellovibrionales bacterium | reverse complement strand
GAGGTCGGTGTGGACGTGCCCGAAGCCACCGTAATGATTATCGAACATGCCGAACGTTTCGGTCTGGCGCAGCTGCACCAGCTGCGCGGGCGTATCGGGCGCGGATCGGGAAAATCAACCTGTTTGCTGCTCTATGCCGCGAAATGCAGCGAAGTCGCACGCCAGCGCCTGGCCACCATCCGCGACAGCGAAGACGGTTTTTATATTTCGGAACAGGATTTGAAATTGCGCGGCGCGGGCGAAATGCTGGGCACCAAACAAAGCGGCCTGCCCGCTTTCCGCCTGACTTCGCCGGAACATCATGCCGACCTGATCGCGACGGCGCATGACGATGCACGGCTGATCCTTGACCGTGATCCGGATTTGCTGACACCGCGCGGCAAGGCGCTGCGCACGCTGCTTTACCTGTTCGAAAGGGATACGGCGATTAAATACCTGCGGGCGGGATAAAAAAAATCATCGCGGACGCATGGCGTATTGATGCACGGATTGCAGCAAAACATCGCTGACCAGATCCGGCCCCACCACACGCTGCGTCACGGCAGACAGGCGGGTTTTAAGTTCTTCGACATTCACCACATTGCCGTGCATCAGGGCGCGGCCACTGCCCAATGCGCCATATACTTCGCGCAAATAAGCATCCATCAACCGCGGTTTATACACATTCACGGCATCGCGCTTGCCCGTCGCGCATTCCAGCGATACGGCAATGCTGACTTGCTGCACCAGACCGGTTTCATTGATGACGGGGATGGAAAGCGGGTTGAGATCGACATATTCCAGCGCGGATTTCTTTTCATCCTTGGCATCTTCCGCCTGTGCGGATGCAGGCAGTAACAACAGCGCACAGACAAGCAAAGAGCCGAGAATTTTCATGAAGACCTCCACCGGAACATTCCTATTGTTGCATCAATAGGTTAACGGCGGGTAAAGGCCCTTTTTCCACCCTACGGCTTACTTTTAATTGATTTATTTTTCAGGGCTTTGCGTGAAGTTTTTGAAGGTATTCATGGAGGTCCCGTTTAATTTCAGGCGCCATCACATAAAGCGCGATGATATTTGGAATCGCCATGGCAAAAAACAGCGCATCGGTCAGGTCGATCAAATGGGTCAAATTCGCAGCAGCCCCGACAACCACAAAACCGCAATACAAAATCTTGAACGCCATTACCTTGGCACGGCTGCGGCCCGCGATATAGGTAAAGCCTTTTTCACCCAGATAATACCACGCAATCATTGTGGAATAAGCAAGCAGGAATACCGTCAGCCCCAGCCAATAGATTGTCCAGTCGCCCATGGTTTCAAAGGCGCGCGCCGTCAACGCGATGCCTTCCACCCCTTGCCCGCCTTGGTAAACACCCGTCACGGCAATGACCAATGCCGTCATCGTGCAAATGATAACGGTGTCGATAAAAGGATTCAGCATCCCGATCACGCCCTGCGCCACGTGAGAGTCTGACTTGACCGCAGCGTGGGTAATGGCCGCGGACCCCATGCCCGCTTCGTTCGAAAACATCGCGCGGCGCACACCGGCAATCAAAGCGCCAATAAAGCCGCCCACAGCCGCATCGGGAGCAAAGGCACCACGCACGATGTCAACAATGGCGCCCGGCAAAGCCTGATAATTGCCCAGAATAACCACAAGGCAAATGCCGATATAAAGTATGGCCATGGCAGGGAAAACTTTTTCCGATACGCGTGCAATGCTTTTGATGCCACCAATAATTGCAAAACCGACCAGAACAGCCAGCGCAAAACCAAACAGCCATCCTTTATCGGCAAAAAAACTGCCTTCTCCTGCTACGCGCATGAACATCTGATATGTCTGGTTGGACTGGAACATATTCCCGCCGCCCACAGCACCGCCAATACAGCAAACGGCAAAAATAACAGCCAGCAGTTTACCAAGGCGTGGCAAACCACGATCGGAAAGTCCCTGACGGATATAATACATCGGCCCGCCGGATACTTCGCCATCGGCAGAAATCTGGCGGTATTTCACACCCAGCGCACATTCCAAAAACTTGGTGTTCATGCCAAGGAAGCCCATCACGATCATCCACAGCGTTGCGCCGGGACCGCCCATAGAAACCGCCACGGCAACACCCGCAATATTCCCGAGTCCTACTGTGCCGGAAAGGCTGGTTGACAATGCCTGCCAGTTGGAAATCTGCCCTTCGCGGCTTGCCGCTTGGTGTTTGCCGTTCAAAAGCCTGAACGACAACCCAAAAAGACGGAAATTGATAAAGCCGAAATAAAATGACGTAAATACGCCAATCGACATCAACCATACGATAATCAAAGGAATATCCTGTCCCATCACAGGCACCGCGTGGAACATCACGCCAATCGCTTTGTCTGCAAATGGCTGTACGGCACGGTCAATCTGCTGGTCAATCGTCAAAGCCGCCGGCGCCGTTTCCGCAGCAGGGCTGCCTCCTTCTTGTTCTGTCTTGTTTTCCAGCGCAGGCTGTTCAGTCACAGAAATGACATCACCACTGTCAACGGTTCCTGTTTCCATGACCTGTGCGATTTCTGCGTCGGCCCCTGCAGGCATCGCCGTGATCAGAAACAACAGGAAAAAGAGAGCAGCAAAAGAGCGGATGGTCATGAATAGGAAATCCCCGGCCCCAAAAGGGCGCTGATGTAAAAACGAAGGCATAAAATCTTGACAATGCGGCAGTATAAAACAGCAAAAAGAGGATGGGAAGCCCCTATGTATATGTTATTATTTGCAAGTTTTTGAACAAGGAGCCACAAGCCATGGCCATGCTGAACATAGACAAGATCAACAAACAACAGCTGTACCAGTTGATCGCCGGTCTTGCCGCCGTGACCCTGATCCTCTTGGGCTGCCTGTTAATTCTCAGCCCCTTCTTCCCTGCCATCCTGCTGGCCACCATCTTTGCGCTTTCCGCCTGGCCCGCCTTTACCCTGCTGAAAAAAAAGCTTGGCAACCGGACGCAGCTGGCGGCACTTTTCATGACGGTGGCATTGTCTTTTTGCTTCATCGTGCCGCTGTTTATTATCGGCACCAGCAGTGTGGAGAATTTTAACAAGATCTCCGCCCTCACCTCTGCCGCGCTGCAAGGCGATACGGCGCAAATGGGGGAAGACCTGCGCCGCGTCCCCTATGCCGGAGACCTGCTGGCAGACCACTGGACAAAAATGACGGCGGATAAACAAACCACGCTGGCCGTGGTGGAGCAGTATTCCAGCCTTGGCCGCGACTATCTGGTCAGATTGGGAAAAAGCATCGCGCAGGGACTTTTCGACCTGACGCTGGGCGTTTTGATTGCCTATTTCTTTTTCCTGCACGGCACACGGGTTGCCGAACATGTCAGCAATCTGATCGACCGTTTCGGCGGCCCCTATGGGCAACATTTGCTGGAGGTCAGCAAGAACACGCTGATCGGCGTTGTTTACGGTATGCTCGGCACGGCTTTGGCGCAGGGCGCACTGGCGGCCTTCGGTTTTTGGCTGATGGATGTGCCGGGTGCCAGCTTCCTCGGCCTCATGACATTTTTCCTGTCTTTTACGCCCATCGGCCCCCCGCTGATCTGGATCCCCGCTACCTTGTGGCTTTATAGCGAAGGGCATTTATACAGCGCGGTTTTCATGGGGCTGTGGGGACTTTTGGTCATCAGCCTCATCGACAACATCCTGCGCCCGCTGTTTATCAGCATGCGCGGCAATCTGCCTTTCCTGCTGGTTTTGCTGGGCGTGATTGGTGGCGTGATTGCTTTTGGTTTCATCGGACTTTTCATCGGCCCTACGCTGCTGGCGCTGGCCTATGCCCTGATGACGGATTGGAGCCAGCAGCGCGACCCCATCCCTGCCGCCATTAAAAAGCAGATGAAAGCCGAGCCTGCGGAAAAAGAACAGGCAGCAGAAATAGTCCCGGCAGCACCTGCGCGGCGCAAACGGCGGCGGAAAAAGAAACCGTCGTAACAGAAGGCACAAAAAAACGGCGGGGTCAAACCCGCCGTTTTTATCATCATATAAACCAGATTAACGCTAGGCAACCTGACCACAAACAAAACACATGGTCGGGCTATTGAACCAAGGCTAAAATGCCCATTGGCGCAACTTTGCCTGATCCATATTCAGCGCACTGTCGATGCGCGATGCGAAATTCTGGCAAAAGCTGGAGGTGGACATTTTAATGGCATGCTGGGAAATCTGGTTTGCCAAATTGG
>JAVEWI010000198.1:0-4201 GCA_034004625.1 Bdellovibrionales bacterium | reverse complement strand
TGCCTATATGGCTGTGCGCCATATGCGCGGCTTGCCTATCAGTTTTCCCGGCACCACGGGCGTTAAACAAGCCATGACCGGCGGCGTTTTGCATCAACCGCAACAAAAAGCAGCAGGTGCGCGATGAGCCAGATTATTCAGGCCACAGCCGAAGGCATCGCCGCCGCCGCCGCACAATTGCAAAGCGGCGGGCTGGTCGCCCTGCCCACCGAAACCGTTTACGGTTTGGGCGCGGATGCCACCAATGACCATGCCGTGGCGTCGATTTTTGCCGCCAAGGGGCGCCCCAGTTTTAACCCCGTGATTGTGCATGTGGCGCAGGCGGCGGATGCGGAAAAGCTGGTCGTATTCGATGTGCGCGCCCGTTTGCTGGCGGCGCTGTTCTGGCCGGGGCCTTTGACCATGATTTTGCCGCGGCGGGATGATTGCGGCATTTCATTGTTATGCAGTGCGGGCTTGCCGACATTGGCCGTGCGTTGCCCCGCGCATCCGGTTGCGCGGCAGGTGATAGAGGCATTGGGCAAACCGATTGCCGCACCCAGCGCCAATGCATCAGGCGGTTTAAGCCCGACAACGCCGCAACATGTGGCGCAAAGTCTGGGCGATAAAGCCGGTATTATTCTGGCAGGGGGCAAGGCGCAGGTGGGGCTTGAATCCACCGTGATTGACCTGAGCGGGCCGGATGCGGTGTTGCTGCGCCCCGGTGCCGTAACGCTGGATGAATTGCAAATCCATCTGGGCGATGTGAAGGTGGAAACGGAAGCTGTGGGCGACAAACCCAAATCGCCGGGGCAGTTGTTGAAACATTATGCGCCCAGAACGCCGCTGCGCCTGCATGCGGTGGATGTGCGCGAAGGCGAGGCGTTGCTGGCCTTTGGTTCGCTGAAATTCATGGGCATGCAGGGCGGCGGGTTTGCCAAGCAAAAATTACCGGCAGAGCGTTTGATGAACCTGAGCGAAACGGGTGATCTGCACGAAGCCGCCGCGAATGTATTTGGCATGTTGCATACGCTTGATACCTGCGGCGCGGATACGATTGCGGTGATGAATATTCCGGATACGGGATTGGGCGCAGCCATCAACGACAGGTTGAAAAGGGCAGCGGGCGCGCAGCAGGCGAGCCCGCAAAAATAAAATATGCGCGCAGCAGGCGAGCCCGCAAAAAATAAAAATGACTAGTAATGCTTACGCCGCGCGGCTGGTCTTTGCGCGGGTGTATCTTCTGCCGTTTCATCTACAGAAATACGGGGCAGGGCGCTGGCGGCCAGTTGCAGCGAAGGCAGCAGGTATCCTGCTTTTTGCGCCATTTCGCGGATGACGGGCAGGGCGGGCGGCGTGAAATTTTCCACGATTTCGTTGTAATCCAGATCGCCCGATTTATTGGTGTCGTAACGCGCCATGAGATCTGCGGCGATGCGGGTGCCTTCGACAGTGGCGCGGGCTTTTACTTTATGCACGGCGGCGGTGTTGAGCGATTTTTGTGCGCCCATTTCGGCAAGCAACATCAGGCTTTCGGTCGCGGCCTTGATTTCGGCAGTGCTGAGCCTGTTGTTATTATTGCTGTCCGTCAATTTGAAAACTACACGGGCGCAATCTTTGGCGCCGGAGATGCTGCAGGCATCGCGCAGGCGGTCGATAAAACGCATCAACCTCACCATGTTGGGCGGCACAACGCTGGGCGCATCGGTGCAGGACGTATAGCCGACGGCCTGGTCATGCGGCAGGTTGTCCCACTGGCGGGGCCAGTTGCGGGTGCGTTTCGCGGGCGATTTTTCAAGAATGCCAAGGGTCATGATGCCGTCATTTTCCACCTGAACCGGTGCCGCAGCGCCATCAAGCGAGAGAATCATGTAGTCTTCGGCCTTTACATCCAGCCCTGCCGGACGCAGTGAAATCCCCGCCGGGGCGGATTTTAGGTAAAAGTATCGGGTGAAAAGAAGGGCTTCGTCATATATCCCGCAATCGGGCAGGGCCCAGTTGCCCTGAATCTGGGGGGGAATAGCGGTAAGTTCTTGAGCTTTCGCTATATTCCCGCTAAAACAAAGCGCAATAAGGAAATAGATAAAAACGGCTGTAAGGCGCTGCATTATCCCCCGAACACGGTTCAAATAAGAAAAATTATGACACAACAAAAACATATCCGTAACTTCTCGATTATTGCCCATATCGACCATGGGAAGTCAACACTTGCCGACCGTCTGATCCAGACCTGTGGCGGTTTGACCGATCGGGAGATGAAAGAACAGATCCTCGACAACATGGAGCTGGAGCGGGAACGCGGTATCACCATCAAGGCACAGACCGTGCGCCTGAGCTATACGGCGCAGGATGGCGACACATACCAGCTGAACCTGATGGACACGCCCGGTCACGTGGACTTCGCCTATGAAGTCAGCCGTTCGCTGGCTGCCTGCGAAGGCGCGCTGTTGGTTGTGGACGCGAGCCAGGGGGTAGAGGCACAGACACTGGCTAACGTGTATCAGGCTATCGACAACAATCTTGAAATCGTTCCGGTCATCAACAAAATTGACCTGCCCGCAGCGGATACAGACCGCGTGCGTTTGCAAATCGAAGACGTGATCGGTATTGATGCATCCAATGCCGTTCTGACTTCCGCAAAAAGCGGGATTGGTATTAACGACCTGCTCGAAGCCATTGTGACGCGTTTGCCGGCGCCGGAAGGTGACCCGAATGCGCCTCTGAAAGCGCTGCTGGTGGACAGCTGGTACGATGCCTATCTGGGCGTTGTTATTCTGGTGCGTATTGTCGAAGGGACCGTGCGTTTCAAGGACAAACTGCGTTTCATGAGCACCGGCGCGTCTTACGAAGCCGACCGTGTGGGGGTGTTTACACCCAAACATGTGATTACCAATGAATTGAAACCCGGTGAAATGGGTTTTATCACCTGCGGTATCAAAACCATTACCGAAACCAAAATTGGTGACACGATTACGTTTGACCGTAATCCTTGCGCCGAAAAACTGCCGGGTTTTAAACCCTCCGTGCCGATGGTTTTTTGCTCTATCTTCCCGCTGGATTCCAGCGAGTTTGAAAAACTGCGCGACTCCCTTGGCAAACTGGCGCTGAACGATGCCAGCTTGCATTACGAAGCCGAAAGCTCCAACGCGCTGGGCATGGGTTTCCGCTGCGGTTTCCTCGGCCTGTTGCATCTGGAGATTATTCAGGAACGTCTGGAGCGCGAATATAACCTTGACCTTATCCCGACCGCGCCTTCGGTTGTGTATAAACTGAGCCTGACCAACGGCCAGAATATCGAGCTTTATAACCCCGCCGACATGCCGGACGTGGTGCGTATCAAGACGATTGAAGAGCCTTGGATCAAAGCCACCATTTTCGTGCCCGATGAATATCTGGGCAGCATTTTGCAGCTGTGTCAGGAACGCCGCGGCGTGCAGATAGAATTGACATGGGTGGGTAGCCGCGCCATGGCCGTTTATCGCTTGCCGCTGAACGAAGTAGTCTTCGATTTCTATGACCGTTTGAAATCTATTTCGCGCGGTTATGCCAGCATGGATTACGTGCTGGATGGTTTCGAAGAAGGCGATCTGGTGCGTTTGAACGTATTGGTGAACGGCGAAGCGCTGGATGCCTTGTCGATGATCGTACACCGCAGCCAGGCCGAACACCGTGGCCGCCAGCTGTGCGAAAGATTGAAAGAATTGATCCCGCGCCAGCTGTTTAAAATTGCCATTCAGGCGTCTATCGGCGGCAAAATTGTGGCGCGTGAAGACGTATCCGCATTGCGCAAAGACGTGACGGCGAAATGCTATGGCGGTGACGTCAGCCGCAAACGCAAGCTCCTCGACAAACAAAAAGAGGGCAAGAAAAAGATGCGCCAATACGGCAACGTGGAAATTCCGCAGTCTGCCTTTATTGCTGCCCTGCGTATGAGCGACGATAAATAAAGACACATCAATAATCCGGCGTTAAATCCGGATATAAAAAAAAGCCGGCAGGTTTTCCTGACCGGCTTTTTTTATTGTCTTGCGGCGTTTTAAAAAGGCGCCTTCGCGATTTTTAAAACGGCGCCTCCGCAACTTTTAAAACGGCGCTTCCGCGCCGTGCTGCACCAGAAAACGGTAAGCTGCGGCGATGGAACGCGCATCGTGCAGCGCGTTGTGTTCCTGAATGCCGTCCATGGGTGCGCCCAGAACGGATGCCAGCTTGCCGGAATTCACAC
>JAVEWI010000197.1:0-4216 GCA_034004625.1 Bdellovibrionales bacterium | reverse complement strand
ACATGCACAAAAACTTCGGGCACACGCCCGACCGTCAAAAACCCGACCCAGGGTGCGCATTGCCACACAACCATCGCAATTACACTGACTACCGACAAATTAGACCAGAAACTGAGCCCGATGTCCTTGGGCGTCAGCTGGCTCGGCTTGTCGGCATTTGAATATCTGCGGTGCGTCAGAAACAACACATAACTGCCCGCGATCAAAGCCAGCAGGGCAACAAACTGGAAAACCTGCAAACCGCGTTTATTGCAGCCCATTTCGCTCAGTTCTTCGTTAACCGTGCATAGAAGTTCGCGCCCGATCATATTCACGTCAAAAATACAGATTTTAATCAGGCAGACAAACATCAGGGCCAACGCCCATTGGCGCAGCTTTGGCCGCGCCAGCATCACGCCGCGCTTAAGCATAAACAGCGCAAAAACGAGCAGAATAAGGCCCGATGCAAAATACAAAAATTTTGCAAAAGGAATGCAATAAAACCAGCATAAAGCCAGCATGAAACGCCCTGCCCCGTAAAAACGGCTTTGAGGAACACATGCCCCCCCGCGGGAACACGCCTTGCCAAAGTATGCAACAGGTGCGGGCAGAATACTATTTTTTATGGTTTTTATTTGTACATGTCGCCATGCTGCTTGCTGCCCCGCGCCATTTCTAAACGCATGCCTTATCCGCTTTGACTTTTAATCAGCGCAAAGGCATGCTGGAAACCGTTGCCACAACACAATTACATAATCATGCAGCAAGATAACAAGCTTACCGTTGATATTATCGGCTATGACAGCGGCTGGGGTTGCCGCGAATACGGCTGCGAAGATGGCCCTGCCAAATTCCCCTATGACCAATTGATTGCGCGGCTGGCGGCACAAGACGTCCATACCCGCTGGCAAGCGCCGCTGGGCCTGAAACATCTGGCCCGCCACGATGAATTGACGACCAAGGAAAAAACCCTGCCCGTCGTGCAGGAATGCCTGAGCCGCCTGTCGCAGCGCGTGCTGGCCTCGGCCCGCAAACGGCATATCCCGCTGGTCATCGGCGGCGACCATTCCTGCGCCATGGGCACATGGCCCGCGGTGGTCGATGCGCATCAATCGCGCGAAAATTTTGGCCTGATCTGGATTGACGCGCATCTGGACGCCCATACATACGAAACGTCGAACGAAGGCAAATGGGGCGGATGGTGGCACGGGCAGCCGGTAGCGGCACTGGCAGGATACGGCCTGCCCGCTTTGACGCAAATATGCGGCCGCGGGCCCAAATTATCCCCCCAGCATATGTGCATTATCGGCCCGCATAGTTTCGAGCCTTCCGAAGAAGCCTTTGTCGCCCGTCACGGCATCCGCGTTTTTTATCTGGAAGAAGTGCAACGCCGCGGATTTAAAGCCGTATTCGAAGAAGCCCTCGCCCGCGCGCGCGGCGGGACGGACGGCTTCGGGCTTAGCATAGACCTTGACGGTTTCGGCCCCGATGACAGCCCCGGCGTCGGAACACGTGAAGACGTCGGCATTATGGCATCCGAGGCTTTACCGGTTTTGCAAGGCATCGGCCGCATGGCGGATTTCCACGGGCTGGAGATTGTCGAATTCAATCCACATAATGATGTAAACGGGAAAACAGCGCGTTTGATGCTCGACCTGATCAGCGGCATTTTCCTGAAAACATAAGCTTTGCCCAAGACCTATCCAAAGACTTAATGGAAAATTAACACTCTCTGTCACATACTGGTACACAGGGACAGAATGTTCTTCCGGTTTCGCAGGTTCTCTGTGAAAAGACTGCCACCATACGACGAAGTGCAAGGACTGCATGATAAAGATTATCGGTCATATTGGCGTTGTTGTCGCGACCCTTGGCGGATATGCAGCCATGGGCGGCAAACTTGCCGTGCTGAACCAGCCTTTCGAGCTGGTGATTATTTTCGGCGCGGCCTGCATGGCTTTTTTGACCGCGAATTCAAAACATGCCATCAAGGCCTCCCTCTCGGATATGAAGGCCATTTACAAAAAAGACAAATACGGCAAGCAGGAATATCTGGAACTGCTGAGCATGCTCTATCTGGTTTTCAAAACCGCGCGCAGCAAAGGCTGGCTGGCTTTGGAACAACATATTGAAAACCCGCACGACAGCGATATTTTCAAAAAATTCCCGAATTTCCACGCAGACCATCACGCCGTTACATTCCTGTGCGATTATCTGCGCATCATTTCGCTGGGCGCGGAAAAACCGCATGAAGTCGAAGCGCTGATGGATCAGGAAATCGACACGCAGCGTGAATCGCGCAACCATACATCACACGCTGTTCAAACCATGGCAGACGGCCTGCCCGCGCTCGGGATTGTGGCGGCGGTTCTGGGTATCATCAAAACCATGGGCGCCATTACCGAACCGCCCGAAGTCCTCGGCAAACTGATCGGCGGCGCGCTGGTGGGTACGTTCCTGGGCGTGTGGCTTTCCTACGGCTTTATCGCCCCGATTGCGAGCGCGATGAAAGAACGCAATGATGCCGAACTGAAATATTACATCTGCATGAAAACCTCCATCCTCGCGTTTTTGCAAGGCGCCGCACCGCAGGTGGCGATTGAATTCGGACGCAAGATTTTGCTGCATGACGTGCAGCCGACCTTCATGGAAGTAGAAGAAGCGACGCAGAACGTATCCGCATAAACCCCGCGCCGCCCCGCAAGGGCGGCCGGTTCTCTGAAGGCCCCCAACAGGCCGGGAAACGGGAATGGCGAAAGACGACGAAAAACGACCTATCATCATTATCAAGAAGGTCAAGAAGGTAGAAGGCGGCCACCACGGCGGCGCCTGGAAAGTCGCCTATGCCGACTTCGTGACCGCTATGATGGCGTTTTTTCTTTTGCTCTGGCTGCTTAACGTCACGACAGATGAACAAAAAGAATTGATCTCTTCCTACTTCGCGCCGGCAGACCCGCGCATTTCGGAATCCACCAGCGGCTCCGGCGGCGTCATGGGCGGGCAAACCATGTCCGAAGAAGGCGCGATGACAGATGACAAAACCCCGGTATCGCAGCAGCGCACCCCCGCCGAAGGCGTCGGGCGAGAAGACGGGCAGGACGGCATAGACCCCGCCCGCCTGACCGAACGCGAACTGGACGCGGAACTTGAACGCCGCGATACCCAGACATTCAAGGAAACAGAAGACAAGCTGCGCGAAGCGATTGAATCCGTCCCTGACCTCCGCGAATTGTCGCAAAACCTGCTGGTGGATATGACGCCGGAAGGATTGCGCATCCAGATCGTGGATCAGGAAGGCAAGCCGATGTTTGAACTGGGCTCTGCCCGCCCCTTGCCGGAAGCGGAAAAACTTTTGCGCCTGATTGCACAGGTTGTACGCGACCTGCCCAACAAAATATCCATTCGCGGACATACCGATTCAAAACCTTACGGGCGCGATATTTCCTACGGCAACTGGGAACTGTCCGCCGACCGCGCCAATGCCAGCCGCCGCATCATGCTGGGCAGCGCGCTAGACCCTGCCCGCATTGAGAATATTCAGGGCAAGGCAGACCGCGACCATCTGGTGCCGAACGATCCCGAAAACGCCCGCAACCGCCGTATCAGCATCATCTTGCTGAAACAATCCGTGGCGCCCGTGGCCCCGCGCCCGCAAACCAAGGAAGCGCCCAAGCCTGCGGCCAAGCCGGAACCTGCAAACAAACGCCGCGAAGAAGGCGTCATTTATTTCCCGTGATGGCAGAGCCGCCGGATATCACCGAAAATCATGCCGCAGACAAGGCGAAACACGGCACGCTTGATTTTTACCTGACAGCGCCCGCGCCCTGCCCTTATCTGCCTGCGCAGGAAGAACAGCGCCTGCTGACTTTTCTGGATACAACCGAAAAGCATGCCACCCTGCCCGCACTGCTGCACGCAGGATTTCGCCGTAGCCAGAACATGCTGTACCGGCCCCATTGCCCAAATTGCAATGCCTGCCGCAGCGTGCGGTTGCGTTTGCATGACTTCACGCCCGATGCGGGGCAGCGGCGTATCGGGCGCAAAAATGCCCATCTGCAAACCACCCACGAAACGGCCGCCAGCAGCGCGGAAATATTTGATCTTTTTACGCGCTATCAACACAGCCGTCACGCGGATGGCGACATGGCTCACATGACTGCCGCAGACCTTGCGGATATGATCGCAGAACACACAGGCCATGCACGCATGATGATGATGCGGGATTCGCAAAACAATC
>JAVEWI010000196.1:0-4217 GCA_034004625.1 Bdellovibrionales bacterium | reverse complement strand
TTTCCAGCCGTCCGCGGCTGGCGGCTTCGATAATACATTCGCCTTCGCCTGCATTGGCATCGGCCTTGGCGCCCAGCAGCAGCGTGGCCACGCCCGTATGCCCGCCCTTGACCGCACCGCGCAGCGCCGCGTTATCAAGCGCCGTAACATCCGCACCGGCATGCAGCAAAACAGCCACCATTTCCGTCTGCCCCATACCAGCGGCAAGGCGCAAAGCCTTGCTGCGCGTGGCGGACGGATCCGCACCGGATTTGAGCGCGGATTTCAACGCATCCAGATTATTTTCCGTGACCGCCAGAATGGCCATATCATCGAGTTCGATTTTCATGCGCGAAGACCGTTCGTGTTCAGGGCTGTTAAATGTCATTGCAGGCTCCTGCCTTTACGCTGCCGTATCCAGATCAACCACAACGGGCACATGGTCGCTGGGCTGTTCCCATCCGCGTGCATCGCGCAGCACCTGTTGTTTTTTAAGCCCGCCCGCCAAAGGTTTGGTCACCCAGACATGGTCAAGCCTGCGGCCTTTATCCGCCGCGTCCCAATCGGCGGCGCGGTAGCTCCACCATGAATAAAGTTTTTTATCTTCGGGCACAAAATGGCGCACGGCATCCGTCCAGCCAAGCCCGCCAAAAAACCGTGCGAATTTTTCACGCTCGATCGGCGTATGGGATACGACTTTTTGCATTTTTTTGCTGTCCCATACATCGTTTTCCAGCGGCGCGATGTTGAAATCCCCCACGGCAATCATGGGGTTTTTCGCGGCGCGCTGCGCCCCGAACCAATCCGACAATTCATCCACAAAATCCAGTTTATGCTGGAATTTGTCATTGATCGTCACATCGGGTTCATATCCGCCGGCAGGGATATAAATATTATGCAGCTCGAATGTTTTGCCGGGCGCTTTGACCTTGGCCGAAATATGGCGCATGTCGTTTTTGCCGCAGCGTTTGTAAACATCTTTGTCGGACAAAGGGTATTTGGAAAAAATGCAAACGCCGTTATACCCCTTCATCCCTGCGAAATGGTAATGCGCATAACCCGCATTCACCAAAGCATCGACGGGGAAAAATTCATCCGGCGTTTTCGTTTCCTGCAAGCAAAACACATCGGGTTTCATCTTGCCCAAAATTTGCTGCAACAAGGGCAAACGCAAACGCACCGAATTGATATTCCATGTCATCAGGCGCATGGGATCAGGCCTCCGGCGGTTTCGGGGTTTTGGGTGCGGCGGGTGGTTTGTTTGCGGCGGCGGCATCCAAAGCCTCCAGCGTTGCGCGGGATTTTTGTGCCGCGTCTATGAACAGCACGTCCAGCGCAGGGTCCTGCCCACGAATGTCTTCAAACCGCGTTTCAAGATTGCGCAAAATATCCCAGCGTTTTTGGTGGAATGCGTCAATACGTTCCCGCCCGATCATCTGGTCGGTCATGGTCGAAAGGCCTTCGACCAGAAAAATGCGCCCTGCATCGCGCCGCATGTCGGCATCGGTGGCAAGCGCGGGATCAGCCATGCTGCGCACCAGATCAACCGCACGATCGCCAAAAACATGGCGCATTAAAACTTCCATCTCGCTGCCGGCCAGCAAGGATTCTTTGGCGGGGCCGAGCAAGACGACAGTCACGGATTCCGCCGTCACATCGGGGCAATGCGCCAGCAGGTTTTTGGCCGCGCTGACGGGTTGGTCGTTCATGAAATTGGCAATGCGTTCGGGGCCAAACATTTTCATGTTGTCGTCCAGCCAGCGGTTGCACATTTTTGCCGCCAGTTCCCATGTCGTATCGGCGGGCAGGCCGCTTTGTTTATAATCGAAAGGCATCTATAGAACTCCTTTGCAAAACGGCCCGCGCAGCCGCCGTTTAAAACGGCAAACCCATGCCCGGGGGCAAGCCCATATCGCGCATCAGTTTTTCGGTTTCATCGGCCATGGTTTTTTCGGCCTTCAAACGCGCGTCATTAACCGCGGCAATCACCAGATCTTCCAGCACGTCAACTTCGTCCGCTTTGACGAGGGAGGGGTCAATCTTGATCGATTTCAATTCAAACTTGCCCGTCACCTTGCACGTCACCAGACCGCCGCCTGCAGCGCCGTCCAGTTCCATCAACTGTACGCGTGCCTGCATCTGTTCCATCTGCTGTTTGAATTTTTGCGCCTTTTGCATCATCTGCATCATGTTCGCCATAGACGTTATACCCTCTTGTTACACGGTTTATTGTTGGTTTTAATTGCGAATGACCGAGGCTATCCCCCGCCCCCGCCGAAGTCAATAAAGTATCCCCCGCAGGCAATCCCCATGCGGCGGCGCAGCAGGGCATTAAGCCTTTGTTTTTGCGGCAAGGCCGCTGTTTTTACGCCAAGGCCGCAAAACAGGGGGATTATTGATCCGCTTTATCTTCTGCAATCTCGATAATTTTGGCGCCGGGGAATGTTGTCAAAACCGCCGCCACGATGGGGCTGGATTCTATTTCCGCTTTCTGGCTTTGCAGCGTTTTCTGTTTGCGGCTGGCGATGGTTTCGTCGCCTTCTTCACGCGACAGGCTGACGACCCAGCGCTGCCCCGTCCATTCGGTCAGTTTTTGCGACATCTGCCCGACCAGCGCGCGCGGCGCGCCATCGGCAAGGCGGATTTCCAAATGCCCCTGTTCAAATTTTACGGGATGCACAAAAGTTTCAACCGCGTTTTGCATCAAGGCTTCGCGCCGCAAACCGAACAAGGCGGCGACGTCTTCAAAATTGTTCAAAACCGCCTGTGCCTGCATCGCGGGTTGCGGGTCTGCCGTCACGCGCGCGGCGGAAACCGCATGCGTATGCGTCATGGCCGTGCCGCGCGGGCTGCCGCCACCGCCGGCGGGGCCGCCCAATTGACCGGCCATGCCGGTGGCGGTGCCGTCCTTGACCTGTTTGATCAAATCGCCGGGCGTGGGCAATTCCGCCGCGAACAGCAGACGGATCAAAACCATTTCCAATGCCTGCTGCGGGCTGAAAGCCTGCTGCACTTCGGATATGCCCTTGGTCAGCATTTGCCATGTGCGCGTCAGGACGGGCACGGACAGAGATTTGGCCAGCGCCGCGCCGCGCACGCGTTCCGCTTCGGGCAAGGCCTGATCCCGCGCCATGTCGGGGCTGACTTTGACCTTGGTCAGGTAATGCGTCAGCTCCAGCAAATCCTGCAGCACCATCAAGGGGTCTGCGCCGCCTTTATACAGGCTGTCGAGCAGCCCCATGCTTTCGCTGCTTTGTCCTTTTTGCAGCGCTTCAAACAAATCAAACGTCACGCTGCGGTCAACAAGGCCCAGCATGCTGCGCACTTGCTCTTCGGTCACTTTGCCCTGTTCGCGCGAAATCGCCTGATCCAGAAGGCTAAGACCATCACGGGCGGAACCATCCGCCGCGCGGGCGATCAGGGCGACGGCGGCCTCCTCGGCCTCCACCTTTTCCTTGACCGTCAATTCCATGAAATATTTTTCCAGCACATCCGCGCTGATCCGGCGCAGGTCAAAACGCTGGCAACGGGACAATACCGTCACCGGCACCTTGCGGATTTCGGTGGTGGCAAAAACGAATTTCACATGTTCGGGCGGTTCTTCCAGCGTTTTGAGCAGCGCGTTGAACGCGGCTTTGGACAACATGTGGACTTCGTCGATGATGAAGACTTTGTAACGGCCGCTGACCGGCGCATATTGCACGCTGTCGATAATTTCGCGGATGTCATCCACGCCGGTGCGGGACGCCGCATCCATTTCCAGCACATCTACATGGCGGTCTTCGGCAATCGACCGGCATTGTTCGCAGACGCCGCAGGGGTTGATAGTGGGGCCTTTTTCGCAATTCAGCGCCCGCGCCACAATACGCGCCGTGGTGGTTTTACCCACCCCGCGCACGCCCGTCAGCATAAAGGCATGGGCAATACGCCCCGTTTCAATCGCATTGGTCAGTGTGCGCACCAAAGCATCCTGCCCTTTGAGCTCGGCAAAATTTTGCGGGCGGTATTTACGCGCCAGAACGCGGTATTCGGCAGGTTTGCCGGAGGGCGCGGCGGCGGGAGTATCGGCAGAGGCTGAGGCCACGGAAAACGTCCTTTTTGGATCGGGAATCTGTATCTGTTTATTGCATCGCCAGAATAGCGCATCCGCGCCGCCAGCTAAACCCTGACGACGCGGATGAACACATATTACGTAAAGAAAAGAGAGCTTATTTACCTTCAACCAAGGTTTCAAACCC
>JAVEWI010000195.1:0-4232 GCA_034004625.1 Bdellovibrionales bacterium | reverse complement strand
TATCTATAGTGACCTGTCGCCCGAAGGCCGTACGAACTTCTTCCTGCCTCTCGCGCTTTGCGCTGCCATTGCGACGGAAATTGTTTTTTTCACGCTCGGTTTGATTTTGCGCAATTTCTGGATTTTTGTGCCGCCGCGCCGCCGCGGGCACAGCCTGTTTGACTGATCTTCACGCCGGAGCACTTCACATGACATCATCTGTTTTTGACCGTGACGCAGCCGCAGCACGGACAGCTTCCCTTTTGCTTGATATCGAAGCCGTGCACTTCAACGCAGCCACGCCGTATATCTTTACATCCGGTTGGGCCAGCCCTGTTTACATTGACTGCCGCAAGGTGATTTCGTTTCTGGAGGCGCGGCGCGAAATCATTGCCCTTGGCGCGGCGCAATTGGCGGCACATATCGACATGGCATCGGTTGATTATATCGCAGGCGGTGAAACGGCGGGTATTCCCTATGCCGCATGGCTTTCCGAAGCTTTGGGCAAGCCGATGCTTTATGTGCGTAAGAAGCCCAAAGGCTTTGGCCGCAATGCGCGGATCGAAGGCAGTTTTCCCGCGCACGCGCGCGTGCTGCTGGTCGAAGATCTGGCAACAGACGGGGCGAGCAAGGTTTCCTTTGCCGATGCCCTGCGCGAAGCGGGCGCGGAAGTGACGGATGTTTTCTCTGTTTTCTTTTACGGCATTTATCCTGAAAGCGCGAAAATTATGGGCGATGCGGGTTTGTCGCTGCATGCCCTGTGTACATGGCGAGATGTTTTGGCAGAGGCGCGCCGCCGCGGCAGTTTCAGCGCGGATGTTTTGCAGGAAGTTGAAAGCTTCCTCGGCAATCCTGCCGGATGGTCTGCCGCGCATGGCGGTGCGTCTTCGCGTGAAGTGGCCGTATAAAAAGGCGCGTGCATGATGGACAGGGTTTTTATATCTGCGGCGGCGCTGCTGGGGCTTAGCGGTGTGGCATTATCGGCTTATACCAGCCACGGTCTTGCGGATGATGCATTGCGCAGCGTGGCCGCATCGGCTGTGTTGCAGCAGATGTTGCATGCGCTGGCTTTGCTGGCGCTGGGCGTTTGGATCAGGGCCGAGGGTATCGCTAGCAAGCTGCACATGGCGGCGGGCGGATTTTTTATTGCGGGCTGTGTGGTTTTCAGCGGGTTTATTTATCTGCGGGTTTTTGGCGTGACGGATGCCTTGCGCGGTTTTGTGCCGGCGGGCGGGGTGTTTTTGATGCTTGGTTGGCTGTTCCTTGGGCTGGCCGCATGGCGGCGCAAAGCGTAATCCATTGATATATATGAATATAAAATCATGCGGCGCAGGCATGGTTTATTGACATAAGGCACGGAGGGGTGCTAAAAATAACGTCTTCTTTCACCCAAGCCCGCGCCGGATAGATTCGCATGCCGATGGACAAATCAGATTACGAACTTGTGCGTAATATTTTGCGCGCCGTGAATGCGGGCAATGACGTTTTGGCCAAGCAGGAAAAAACCGATCAGGAATTGCTGAAAGCCTTTAACCGCATGGCGACCGCAATGGAAGAAATGACGGCGGAGCTGCGCGCCCTGCGCGAAGACCTGACCCCCAAAATGGATAAACCTAAAAACAAGCCGCTCAGAAAACCTGCGGCTGGCGGAGGACGCTGATGCCCTGGACCTATAGCGACAAACACGAAGTCATCAAGCACAGCAAAAAAGCATCCGCCGGTGTGGACAGCACACAAAAGGAACTGAAAGAGCTGCGCGCGGAAATGCGTGAAATGCGCGAAGAACAGCGCCAGTTGCTCAAGGCCTTTAACGCGCTGACGCAGCAGGTTGCACAAATGCGCGAAGAAATGTATCCGGCCAGCGCGAAATCCGCGCTCAAACGCCCCGGTACAAAAAACACCTTAAACCCGCAGGCGCAAAAGCTGCGCTAAGCCCGTAAAAAAAGCCCGCATATCAAGCGGGCTTTTTTTTACGCTATCGGGAAAAGTTTTTGTGCAGGGGCTTAACGGCTTTCTGCTACTGCGCGGTTCTGGTCAATTTTCAAGGTGATGGACAAAAACGCCGCTACATCGCGGAAATGGATCACGCCCATGAACCGGTTGTTTTCATCCGTGACCATGAGCAACTCCTTGCCGAATTTTTGCATGGTGTCGAAAGCTTCGTAGGCGCTGGCGTCAAAGGCGACGGTGTTTTCTTCGCCGGGGCGTTCCATGACGCTGCGCACATGGCGCCATTGCCATTTGCTGCGGTCGAGGGATAAGAGCGCCTGCAGCGTTACAATGCCGGCCAGCTGCCCATTTTCGATGACGGGAAAAGCCTTCTGGTAGTGTTTGTAGAGGTATTGGTCGATCAGCTCGTTGATGCCAAGATCGGGGGTGATGGTCACGATCTGGCTGTGCATGAAGCGCGAGACTTTTTCAATGCCGAGCAAGGAGCGCTGTTCCGTCTGGCGCACGTTGTATCCGCAGGCCGCGTGCAGGAACAATCCCATGATACCCGTCCACATACCCGACATGACATCGCTGTATTTCATGATGATCCAAAGCGCATAGCCGATCAGGAAATAGGCAAAGGCAACGCCAAGGCTGGAGGCGATGCGGGTGGCGAGGACAAGGTTGCCGTTATACTTCCAGATCACGGCGCGCAGCGCGCGCCCCCCGTCCAGAGGGAAGGCGGGGATGATGTTGAAAATCGCGATCAGCAAATTGAGCACGCCAAGAAAGTGCAGAACTTCTGCCGTGGGGCCATTGGGCTCGTAGAAAAGATAGGTCAGGTTTGCGCCATAGAAAATACCTGCCAGCAGCGCGCTCATGGCGGGGCCTGCCAGCGCCATCAGGAATTCTCCTTTAGGGTGGCTGGGATCGCCTTTCATTTCGGCGACACCGCCAAAAATGAACAGCGTGATGCTTTCAATCGGCATGTGGTAATGTTCGGCTACAATCGCATGCGCGATTTCATGCGCGATGATGGATACCATCAGGAAAATCAGCGTGACCATGGCCATGATGGAATAAGTATCCGGTGACTGCCCGTGAATGATTTGCGGATAGGTATGCGTGCCGAGCATCCAATAAATCAATACAGACAGAAACAGCCAGCTGAGATCAGCCTTGATCTTGAATCCAAAACAGGTGAACAGGGTTGTTCTTTTAAAAAGCACGTTGCATCCCTTTATTTTTTACCGTGATAGGGCGGCGCTTTTTGTTTTTCCGGAATGGGATTACATAGCGCTCGCGCGTCTTGTGCGGTGCCGCGCCTGCATAAGGGCTTGGCATCGCATCTTTGTTCCTATTAAGATATGGGACGGGGGATAAAATACAATATGAATCATGCTGCTGTTTACTCTGTCCGTTATCGTTTTGCTTTGCGTCTGCTCCTGCCGCTGGCTGTTTGCTGGATGCTGGCAGGCTGCGGTGCATCCTTGCCGCAATGGGGCGGCGGTAATGCTGCGCATAGCTATGAACAGGCGGGTATGCAGCCGCAAACCCGTCCTGCAGGGCAAGCCGGCAGCGGTAGCAGCAGCGCGCCTGTGCATTGCATGGTGGGGCAAGGCGCCGCGCGGTTTGCGCGCGGATGGTACCCTTATGAAGACACGCGTTTTACACTGCGCGATGACCAGCGTGTGAACGTATCGCTGCGCCAGCGCAAGGGCAGCGGCAATATGGTTTTTCAAAGCGTGTTTGATGTTGGCGGGCAGAAAATCCTGTTCTGCCCGGTGCGCAGCGGCCCGCCGGGGCAGCGCATTGTCTGCGCCAGCCTTTATATGCTGGAAGATGACCTCAAATCCGGTATCAAACGCACGTTTGTTATTCCAGACGGCGTGCAGGGCGCCACGATCAGCTGCGCTTATGACCGCAGCAGGATGTTGCCGTTATAACACGTCCTGTCGTCCGCAAGGCGCAGGCGACGGATCCGTTTTATCCGGCCTTTTGTTTTTTAGTCATGTGTGGGGCCGTCGTTTTTCGGCTTGGGCTTTGACGGTTTGGGCGCGGGCGGTTCCTGACGCGGCAAATGACGGTCGATGAATTTGTTCAGTTCCTTGATTTTATCCGTGAACAAACGGTCCAGCTCCGGCATCTCGGTACGGCCAAGGGCGGGGGCAAAGATTTGCTGCGACTGGATGCTCATGCGTTTCAGCTGCATCATGCTTTGTGTGATGGCGCCTTTGGGATAATCGGGGTTATTGGCCACGGCTTTGACAAATTCCGTGCCGCCTTTCAACCCGTCATCCATCACGGCCACGGCATTGGCC
>JAVEWI010000194.1:2652-4237 GCA_034004625.1 Bdellovibrionales bacterium | reverse complement strand
GCAGCGCGCTTTTCAAGGCGCGGGCGAAACTGCGGGTATCGTTACCGACTTCACGGTGGTTAACCAGCGCACGTTTGGAGGGGAGAAAAAATTCCACCGGGTCTTCGACGGTCAGAATATGCGAAGATTCATTTTCGTTGATGTGGTTAATCATAGAGGCCAGCGTGGTCGATTTACCCGAACCGGTCGGGCCCGTGACCAGCACAAGGCCTTTTTCCAGTTCCGCCAGACGGCGGATAACCGGCGGCAGGTCAAGCTGCTCCATGGTTGGAATTTTAGTCGGAATCACACGCAAAACCGCAGCAGAGCCAGCGCGGTTGGTAAAAGCATTCACACGGAAACGGGCGTCTTCGCCAAGCGAGATAGCAAAGTCATGTTCCAGCTCCCGCTCGTAAACGGCGCGCTGTTCTTCGGTCATGATCGAAAACAACATGGCGCGGATCTGATCCGACGTCAGCGCATCGGTTTTAATACGCTGCAGTTCACCGTCAATACGCACAATCGGCTGGTTATTGCCGCTAAGGTGCAAGTCGGAGCCTTTGTTATCGAGCGTGAATTTGAGAAGTTCTGTGATTTCCACAAGTGCCCCCTTTGGCAGCGCTTTTGATACAAGCCTGTATTTGAAACACAGCCGGTGCCGGGCGGCGCGGCGCGTGTTTTCCCCTGTACAAGATTAACGATATAAGCTGAAAAAAGGGTAAATAAATTTAACCCTTTATGGCTCAATCTTATATGACAATAAAATAAAGCCCGCGCCACAAAAGAACAGCCACAAAAGCCGCAATCAAGGCAGGGCCAAAAGGGAATTCCGCCTGCCCTGAAATTTTTCGCCATAAAAGGGCGATCACAACCCCAAGTCCGCCGGACAACAACAAAAAGGCCGCAAGAGAATCCGGCGACAGCCCAAGCCATACCCCTGCCGCGGCAAAGAACTTAACATCGCCAAGACCAAGCGCCTCGCGTCCCATCAGCTTCAAAAACAAAAAACGCAGTCCCCATGAACCGCCACCATAAAGCAGAGCGGCCGCTCCCGCTTCGCCCAGTTGCCGCACCAGAAAATCCGGCCCGTCAAAAGATTCAAGCGAAGCGGCAAAAATCGCCGCCACCCCTGCCACCGCCACGGTGATGTTCAAAACATCGGGCAATATCTTATGCCGGAAATCAATATCCACCATGGCAACCAAAGCAGGCGCCAGCGCAAAGGCGCATAACGTCACGGCGGAAAAACCAAAAACAACATGAAAAACAAGGCAAAGCGCCAGCGTGGACAGCTCGATCAAGGGATAGCGCAAACCAACCGGCGTACGGCAATACCGGCAACGCCCGCCCAGCATCATCCATGAAAACAAAGGCACCAGATCTCGCGCGCCAAGGTCATGCCCGCAAGAAGGGCAGCCGGAGCGCGCTTTTTGCGCCAGCGGCACACCGCGCGGCAACCGCCAGGCCAGCGCCGTGGCAAAACTGCCCAGACACAGGCCCAGCAAAACCGTTGTCAGATAGAAAAAAAACGCCGGAAGCGGAATATCCCCGTCCATCAGGATCAGCGCATGGTCGACAGACGACGCTGCACAACATCCAGCGGCAC
>JAVEWI010000194.1:0-2552 GCA_034004625.1 Bdellovibrionales bacterium | reverse complement strand
GCGGGCGTTGCCACCGCCGGTGCATCCAGCATGCGCGGCATCGGCAGGTCTTCTTTCGGTGCTGCGGCAAGGCTTTCCTCGGCGGGAACCGCCGCTGCCACCGGAGCTTGCGCAGGCATATCGGGAACATCCGCATTTTCCGCAGCCTTCACAGGCGCCGCAGGATCAATCACCGCATGCGCGGCATCAGCTGGGGGAACGCCCAAAGCCGCAAAAGGATCTACGGGCGCGTTTTCTGCCGTAAAGCCATCCGCCGCCGGTACCGCTGTCACATCGGCACCTGCCGCATCAACACCGGCCAGGGCCTGCGCTGTAAAATCAGGCACATCGGCAAGCCCTGCGGGTACGTCAGGCACATCGCCTTCCGGCGTTTCGGGCATCGGCGGCACAGCGCCGCCCAGAACATCCGAGGTCACATCCATAGCAGCCGGCACAGTGTCTTCGACCGGACCGCCCAGTACTTTTGCCACGCGGGGCGCGGATGCCGGTTCGTTCATCATCAGGAAATAATAAGCACCGCCCGCACCACCTGCGAGAAGCACGGCAATCAAACCGAGAACAAGGCCTTTTTTGCTTTTGCCGCCCGCGCCGTCTTCGCGCGAAGGCGCGCTCAGCGCACCGCCCGCATCTGCGGCATCATCGAAATCCGTCGTTTCAACGGCATCAAAGCTTTCATCGGCCGCATCGTCGGCGAAGACATCTTCTTGTGCGTCTTTATTTTTGCTGCCAAAAAACTTCATGATTCGTAGACCCTTTTCGATCCTTCAATAGATTTCAAAAACGCACGCTCCAGATATTCCTGCCCTGTCTGTTCGCGCAAAGCAGCAGGCGTACCTACAAATTGAATAGCGCCGTCGTGCAGGACGGCCACACGGTCGCAAAGCTCGTCCATATCAGACAGGATATGCGAGCTTAAAAATACCGTCATGCCACGCGCGCGGCATTTCATGATCTCTTCCTTGACCAAAACGCGGGCGCGCGGGTCAAGGCCGCTCATCGGTTCGTCCAGAATAAGCAGCGGGCATTCGGTCATCCACGTACCGATTAATCCGGTTTTCTGGCGCATGCCTTTGGAATAGGTATTCACGCGGCGCGGCAGGGCATGACGCACCAAGGCGACGCGATCAGCGGCTTCCAGCACGGCTTCCTTGCTGTAAGGACGCCCGTAAAGCCCCAGCGAGAATTTTACGAACTCAAGGCCCGACAAAAACGGCGGCGGTTCGAATTTTTCAGGCAGATAGGCAATGCGCGCCTTGGCTTCGGGATCCAAAATCTGTTTGCCAAAAACTTCGACATTGCCTGCGGCGGAATCCATAAGACCGAGGATGATCTTAATCAAAGTGGTTTTACCGGCGCCGTTCAAGCCGATCAGGCCGAAAGTTTCACCCGCCTTTACATCAAACGAAATATTTTCAATCACGCGCCCATGGCCATAATCGGCAGCGATACCGTCGATATGGATTGCGGATGGTTTCGGCGTTTGCTGCGCGGCGGCCTTTACAGATGCCTGGGTCATTTTGTGCCCCCTGCCGTATCATTATACACGATGCCCGTCACGATATCGTAAATCTGGTTCGGACGCAGGGTGACCTCAATCACGTCATTCAGGCCGATATCATACCAACGCAGGTCAATGCGGTCTTTTTTGACATTGATACCGTGAATTTCCGGCAACAGATAACCAGGCCACAGTTTGTAGCCGTTCATCCAGATAATCCACGACGCATCGTTTTTGTAATAAATGCCCGACAGCTTGATCTTGCGGTCGATCGGGATCAGCTCTACAGAATCCGCCTTGAGGAAAGCCGTATTCGATTGGCGCCCCTCTACCGCTTCGCGCAAGGCCTGCACTTCGGCGCCCGAAAACAGCAAAGACCCGCGGAAAGGCGCTTTTTCCGCTGCGGCTTTTTGTGCGGCAGTTTCCGCAGCGGCGGCCGGATCCATCGCCTGCGTTGCAGGGGCAGGCGCCTGTGCCCAAACGGACGCAGACGCTGCCACGACAAAAACAAGACAGGCCATCATGCATATTTTATGCAGGTTTTTCATTATCTTTGCCCCCAGCCCGTCGTTGCTGGCTTATCTGCCGCCGGAACAATGGTCAGCCAGTCAAACGTTACCTTCGCTCTCATGGCAGTATGTTTCTTTTTTGCACGGATATCGCTGATCAATTGCGCGTCCATCTGGTTCACGCGCGCGATTTCAAAAGAGCTAAGCCGCACATGCGCCGGAAAAGTTTGCTGCATGGTATCGACAAAGGCATAAAAGTCGCCATCCACCAGCGTGGGCAGCTCTTTAATACTAATGCGACTATAAACCAGACGCGATTTGGATGCGGCAGCATCGCTGTTGGATACTTCCTTGATCTCAGTCACATCGAATGGAAAACCGGGCAGCCCCGCCTTGTCTTTGACGCGGTCAAGATTGCGCATCAATTCAAAACGGTCTTGCGCGTTGAAAAAACCGACAGCATTCAGCTCTTCATATTTGGGCAGGTTCACCTTGAAATCTGCAAGCTCGCGCTTGACCCCCTGAATTTTACCCTGCAACCCGCT
>JAVEWI010000193.1:0-4252 GCA_034004625.1 Bdellovibrionales bacterium | reverse complement strand
GCCCCATCAAAAACCCGCCCGCAGCCTGCACCGGCGCGGTGGGCATTTTAAACCGCGCCACACCCTTGAGCGTAATCAGATACCGGCCATCGTCCGTTTCGCTAAAAGAGATAATACGTCCCGCGCAACCTGTCTGGCACAAAGGCTGGGATGTTTTTTCATCCTGCGGCTGGATCATACCGATCAAACGGTGCGAAGACATCGCCGTGCGCACCATGGCAATATAACGCGGTTCGAAAATATTCAGCGGCAATTGCACACGCGGCAACAAAATCACGCGCGGCAGCGGAAAAACCGGCAGGTCCGCGGGGAGTTCATCAAACGTGGTGTCAAAAGCTTCGGACATTCCCGTCCTCACGAAAACAAAACGGCGGATAATTTACGGCGTCCCTGCGCGGCCAGCGGATGCGTCGGCCCCATGGCATCGAACAAGGACAGCAGCAATTTACGCGCTTTTTGATCTTCCCATTCACGGTCGCGGCGGGTGAGTTCCACCAATTGTTCAACCGCGCCCTCGATATCGCAAGACGCCAGTAAAACACGGGCAAGGTCAAAACGCGCCGCATGTTTTTTGGGGTCTTTGGCAAGAACGTCCGACAGGCTTTGCGCATCGGGCAAATCCGCGGCGCCTTCGGCCTGCGTCAGCAAAAACGAGAGGCCTTGAATACGCGGATGTTTTAACTGGTCTTCTTCCAGCTGGGATAAAATTTCGGATACGCCTTCGGGGGATTTTTCGGCAACGAAGCACCAGCCGATGCCCGCCATCGCATCCATGTTGTCGGGCGCCATGTCGAGCGCGATGCTATACCCTGCCATGGCATCGGTATAATTGCCCGCGGCAAAAAAATCATCAGCGCGTTTCATGTCTTCGGTCACATCCACCGGCGCATCGGGGGTTTCGTCATTGGCCGCCGCGCCGCCAAGTGCCGCAAGCTTTTGCACAAAGGCGCGCAGTTCGCTTTCAGGCTTGCCGCCCATAAAGCCTTCTACCGGCTGGCCTTGCCAAAAGGCATAAACAGTCGGGACGGATTGCACGCGGAAAACCTGCGCCAGCTCGGGGCTTTTATCAATATCCACCTTGACCAAATGCACTTTGCCGCCCTGTTCCATGACGACTTTTTCCAGCATCGGCATCAGCTGCTTGCAAGGCCCGCACCACGTTGCCCAAAAATCCACAATGACCGGATTTTGCATGGATTTGACCAGCACATCCTGTTCAAAGGCATTGGTATGCGTATCGCTGATGTAAGCCGCGGCATTGCCCTGCGGCTTGGCCGCGCCAAGGGTGGTAAGGTCGAGCATGATATTTCCGTTTTAAACTGTGTCAAACAAGCCGCATTATAGCAGCCTGCAAAAATAGAAATAAGTCCCAAGGCCATAAAATCAACGTAAAACAGGCGCTTCCTGCGCTATAAAACCTTATCCAGCACAGTTATTTGCGGATCGTATCCCAAATGCCGCAAAAAGCGCAAAAGATCATCAGGCGCAAGGCAGGTTGTCATGTCATTGCGCAGCGGGTGCACATTAATGGTGCTGCAATGCGTCAATTTTTCATCCAGCACAAAACGGATTTTGCGCGCCGTATCGTTGACAAGGGCAAGAGGCGTCACAGAACCAGGCACCACCCCCAAATATTCCATGAGCCTTTCGGGCGAGCCAAAAGACAGCCGCGCCGCGCCGATCAAATCCGGCAGGGCTTTCAAATCCACTGCCGTTTGCGCTTCGGCCGTGACCAGCCAGATCTGGTCTTTTTTGTCTTTCAAGAACAGGTTTTTGGTATGGCCGCCCGGAATGCGATGCTTGAACCCCGCGCCCTCCGCCACCGTAAAAACAGCGGGGTGCGCATAAGTCACCGCCGCAATGCCCAACACGTCAAAAAGCGCGCCCAGCGGATCCGGCGTTTGGATTATGTCTATTTGGATATTGTCAGCTTCGGTCATGTCAGGGAATAAAGCGGATATAGCTGCGATCGTCAAAGGAAACATATCCAGGCTTCACACCTTTGACCTGCGGGTAATGGCGGTACATCAATGGGTCGTCCGTCACCACGTATTTCAGGACTTTTTCAGTTTCTTCAAGCGTGGAGGCTACGTAAGGATAACCATCGCTGGCCAGCACGACTTCCTGCGCATGATCGGCGCTGAAAACCTCGACATGCGCATCGGGCACGCGGGTGCCATTCAAAACGCCATAGCCAAAAGGCCCGTCATAATTGGTAAAAATCTTGAATTCCGCCATCATGGGCGACAGTAGTTCCCATGTCGGGTCGCCATTGCGCAGTGTTTCCTCCGCATCCCCCTTGGCCAGACGGGAACAGATATACGCACGGCGGAGCTGTGCCCAATTCTCTTCCTGCAAAAAAGCTTTGGTATTCACAAGGCCGTTAATCACAAAAGTCGGGTCTGCCACGCGCCAGATTTCGCGCCGGTGGCGTGAGTACATGACAAGCGCGCAAGCCGGACGGCGCAGCATTTCGACAAAATTCTTGTTTTCGGCCGCGCAGACCGTTTCGGATATGGTCTTGAGCCTTTCGGTCAGATGGTCGATGGCCTGTCTGGCCTCGATCTGGCGCGGCAGACGGGCAATTTCCGCCCCCACGGTTTCGGCGGCAAAACGGCCAATGGCCATGCCCTGCAACATCTGCCCACGGCGGGACGTCACGCCATCAATAACGGCAATAAAATGCTCTGCCACAACGATTTTATCTTCGTTGAGCGTTTCATCTCCCGTTTTTCCCTGGGTGAACTGTTCGATGACCTGCATAGATATTTAACGCCGTTTAACCCCGCATGCGGCGCTTCCCTTGGCTTTTAGAATAAAGGCAAGGGTCTTTGAAACTCAAGCTGTTTTGGCAAAAAATATGCCCCTGCGGCACAGATGCATCACGCGGCGCGTCAAATGACCCGCCGGCTGCCGCATATGCTGAACCCCGTCAGCGCGCCGGCGGATGATCTGGCGCAGGTTTTGCCGCGTTATTATTTGCCGCAGGACGGCCACCCACAGGAAGGGCTTTTTCCACCAGACGCACCCAGTAGCTGGCGCCCACAGGCAATGCCGCATCATTAAAATCGTATTTCGCGCTGTGAATATCGGGTGCCTTGGTACCGTCTGCGGGGCCCGTGCCGATCGCCATGAAATTTCCCGGTTTCTTTTGCAAATAAAACGCGAAATCTTCCACGCCCAATGTCGGCGGCACCTGCGTGATGACAGCCTTGTCACCTACTGTTTCCTTGGCAACTTCCACGGCGAAATTTGTTTCATCCTGCGTATTCACCAAAACGGGATATCCATTTTCAAAATCCAGTTCCAGATCCACACCGTATTTTTGCGCCGATTGCTGTGCAATATCCTGCATTTTCTGTTTCAGGTTTTTGTGCAGTTCGGGGTCAAAACTGCGGACGCTGCCGTTAAAAGAAATACTGTCCGGTATGACGTTATTCGCCTCGCCCTCGGTGAACAGCCCGCATACGGTTACCGCAGCAGTGGTATCGGCGGGGATTTCCGCCTTTGCCATCGCTTTGATCGCCAGAATGGCTTCGGCGGCGGCCGCAATCACATCGGTCGTATTGCCTGCACGCGCGCTATGTCCGCCCGTGCCTTTGAACGTCACATGAAAATCGTCATTCGCCGCCAGCATCGGCCCCGCACCCGTTGCCATGGTGCCCAGCGGCAGATCAGGAAAATTATGTAGGCCATAAATCGCATCGGCGGGGAATTTGGTAAAAAGCCCATCTTTGATCATTTCCTGCGCGCCGCCGATATGTTCTTCGGCAGGCTGGAAAACGAAATAAACCGTGCCTTCGAAATTGCGCGTTTCGGCCAGATGTTTTGCCGCCCCCAACAGCATCGCCATATGCCCGTCATGACCGCAGGCGTGGTGCACGCCGGGCGTACGGGATTGGTGCAGTACACCGGTTTTTTCCTGCATAGGGAGGGCATCCATATCCGCACGCAGCATAATAGCGGGGCCACCCGGGCCGGATTTACCATGCAAAACGCCGACAACACCGGTCTTCGCCAAAGTCTGCACATCGTCCAGACGGAAAGTTTGCAATTGGCGGTTCAAAAAACGTGCGGTTTTTCTTTCTTCAAAAGCAAGTTCGGGCTCCGCATGCAGGCGGTGGCGCCAGCGCGTCATTTCGAGCGACATTTCTTTGATTTTTTTAATAATGCCCATGGCGGATGTCCTTTAAACCGGCTTACATCCACACCCCTAACGGCCTTTTTACCGCGGGTTTTCAGGCCCGCCTGC
>JAVEWI010000192.1:0-4273 GCA_034004625.1 Bdellovibrionales bacterium | reverse complement strand
AGAGTGGTGGAAAAAACATTTCCGCGATGCCGGATGGTCGAAACGCTATGCGCTTTATCTGCTTGGATGTTTTTCAACTTCGCTGGCCGCCAGTCTGGCCACGGCGCCCTTTGCGCTTTACCATTTCGGGCGCATGCCCATGATTGGCGGGCTGGCGGCCAATATGGTGGCGGTGCCGGTTTCTTCGTTTATTACTTTTCCTGTCGGGCTTTTTTCCTGTTTGCTCATGCCTTTTGGCTTGGAAAAATATCCGCTGCTGCTGACTGAAAAAAGCCTCGATATTTTTATGCACGTGGCGGAAATCATCGCCTATTGGGAATATGCGGGATGGCAGAGCAATAGTTTCCCCGGATGGGTTTTGGGTATCATGACCCTTGGCGGTATCTGGATTTGCGCATGGCGGGGGTGGATACGCTGGCTGGGTATTTTGCCCGTGATTTGCGCCATCGGTTTGGCCGCAGCCACGCCGCGTGCGGATGTGATGGTATCGCAAAGCGGGGGATTGATGGCCCTGCGCGCGCCAGATGGCGATCTGTGGTTTTCAACCATGAACAAGGAAAAATTCGTGCGCGAACAATGGATGGCGCGGGAAGGACAGGGCTCCAAACAACGTCTCTGGCCCAAACGTCAATTACCGGGCGGTACGGGTAATTTTCTTGCCTGCGACGACAGCGCATGCCGCGCCACGGTAAATGGCCATGTCATATCTGTGATTAAAACCGCCGAGGCGATAGAGCATGAATGCACGGATGCCGATGTGATGATTTCCGAAAACGCCCTCAAATTACCACCCAGCTGCAAACGCAAGGTGCAGATTATTGACAGATGGAAACTGCGCGAAAACGGCGCCCATGCCTTGTATTTACAAGCAGGTCAACCGCCGCACATCAGAAACGTCAAGGACACGCGGGGCACGAGGCCGTGGGCCCCCGCACCAAGACCACGCAGTGTTAAACCTGCCGTTGACGCAAGCCCGAATGCGGAAACCATGAAGCCTCAATAAAAAAGGCCGCAGAAAATCGACGCCTAAAAATAATGCCGGAAATGCGAATTATTTGAGGCATTACTATGGGCGCGCTGTTTAGACGCGTGCTATTTTAGCAAGTGATGGAGATTATTTAGGCGCGGGATAGCGGCGTTTACCGTCGGCGCCATAGCTTTCGTTGCCGGCTTCCATACGGATATAACCCGCGCTATTGGGGATCAGGAAAACCTGTTCCGGTTTTTCCTGGCGCAGCAAATCCAGAATGGCATCGAATTTTTCCGTGGCATCCGGTTTGGCAGCAGCCTGCGTGAATTTTTCCTGCAAACTCGTATCGCCACTGACGCGCGCGAACATACGGGGCAGGGTTCCTGCCAGGTGTTCACGCAAATGACGAACGGATTTATATTGCTCCAGATGATCTATGATCTGCGCCGCTGTCAGCAACTCTGTTTCTTGCGTGCAGGTATAAATGCGCGGCGATTTATCGGCCAGCGCATCATCGGGTGCGGATGCGGTATAGGTTGTGAAATATGTGGCGTTATTTTTAATGCCAAAGGCAATGGCGGATTCCTGATTGGGAATGCCAAAGGTGCGTTTGACGGTATTCTGCTGCACATCTTCCCATACATATTGGGCGTATTGTTTTTGCGGAGCGGTCATTGAAATATCTCCCGAAAAATAAAAACGTCATAAAATAAAAAGAAGCAGGGATGATGCGGCCCGTGTGTGTATTAGGCAGCTTTTTGCATATCCGTGTTTTTGTTTTGCAATTTTACCTTGATCGCCTGCGCCTGTTTGAGCATTTCGCCGGTGGCCTGGCAGCAGGGCATTTGCACATGCCATTCTTTATGCGCTTCGGCTGCGGTCAGACCTTTTTCCAATGCCTTGCGCGCCTGATATTTTTGCCATATTTTTTCGTGGAAATAAAACCCGCCGATTTGCGCCAAAGGTTCAAGCATGGCAACGCCAAGGCCGATATGAATATCACCGCTGACCGTCCAGCCAACCATGAAAGCCACAATGATATGAAGAACCCCGTAAGTTGCCGTTTTTGCAAGAAGCATATTTTTTCTTTCCTTTGATTACGGAAAGGTATAACTCATCCATAGCGGAAGTAAAGTGTTACTTTATAACTTTTTGAAATGGCATGGATTTTCGCCTTAAAGTCCGCCAGCGCCCCAAGCCCAAGACGGGTAAAACCCCCAGAAGCCGCAAAGGCAACCGGAGAACGGGATCACCAGCTACAGGTAAACCAGACAGGCCAAACTTAGGGCACAAGCACGGCTTAATAACTCCGCAGCAAGCTCCGCAGACGGCCTTGAATACGCACGCGGTGCGGGGGCAGGCGCAGCGGTTGATAGGCATCGTTTTCCGGCATCAAAACGACAGAGCCGACTTCGCGGCGCAGGCGTTTCAAGGTGACCTCTTCTTCGTCCACCAATGCCACAACGATATCGCCGTCATTGGCGCGGTCGCATTGTTCGATAATCACAATATCGCCGTCCATGATGCCGGCTTTGGTCATGGAATCTCCTTCGATAGTCAGGGCATAGCAGGGCATATCACCCATCATGTGGAACGGTACGCCGATTTTGTCGTGTTCATGGCGCAGCGCTTCAATAGGGCTGCCCGCGGCGATTTTGCCATAGAGGGGCACTTCCGCCATTTCTTCAGCACTGACCGGTAACATGCTGCCGACAGAGCGGGTATTGCCCGCGGCATTGCCCATGGATTTTTTGAAATTTGGCTGCACGCCGGCCTTGGGGTCTTTGACCGCCGCAACGGTGGCGAGGCTGGAAACCGAACGCAAGCCCGTATTTTCAGGCAATTTTTTGACATCCAGAGCGCGGGCCTTGTTCGGCAAACGCTCCAGAAATCCGCGTTCGACCAGCGCGTTAATCAGGCGGTGAATGCCGGATTTGGATTTGAGATCCAGACCTTCTTTCATTTCCTCGAACGACGGGGAAAGCCCGGTGCGGGAGGTATAGTCATGGATAAACATCAAAAGATCGCGTTGTTTTTGGGTCAGCATGGCTTTTGGCTCCTTGAACACGGTATTCTTACTTTGTTCTACCTTTATTCCGGTTTCGTGTCAAGCGGTTCGATCTGGGGCTTTCCAGTTGCGGCCAAAACCGCCATGATGGCGGCCTGTCCATGGGGGAAGATCGAGGGGTTTTACGTGCGTTTCCGGATGATGTCATGCCTGTGCTTTTTTATGGCGGCGCTGTTTTTTGCGGCGCCCGCAGCGGCTTTGGAAAATAAAAATATCAACCTGCTTTCCACTTTTCACGAAGGCATTTACTGGCAGGAAAATACCGCAAGTTTTTACGAACCCGCGCCGCATGAAACGACATGCAGCGGGCAGGGGCCGGTTACATGGGACGATACCGGCACGCAAAGCACCCGCGCCGTGCCGCCGGATGCTTCCGGCCCCTTTGGCCCCGCGCAAATACGCGCCAGCCTGCGCAAGATATATGTCGCCATTGTCATTGACGACGTAGGCGTTGACCAAAAAAGATCGGCCCGCGCCATTGCCTTGCCCGCCAATGTCACCTTGGCTTTTCTGCCCTATGCCAAAAATGTTCAGGCCCAGACAAAAGCCGCGCAGGCACGCGGGCATGAATTGATGGTGCATCTGCCCATGGAACCGTCGCGCATGTCGGCAAATCCGGGGCCGGATTATCTGGGGCTTGAACATTCATCGGAAGAATTGGAAGAACGCATCGCGCGTAATCTGGATGCATTTGACGGATACAAAGGCGTGAACAACCATATGGGCAGCGCTTTTACAAAACATGCAGCCGGGCTTGACGTTTTGATGCGCGAGCTGAAAAAACGCGGTGTATATTTCCTCGATTCAAAAACCATTCCAGACAGCATTGCCGAAGACAAGGCGCGCGCAAAAGGCATTCCGGCAACGCACCGCGATGTTTTTATAGACCATTACGAAACAGCCGAGCAAGTGCGGGCCGCGCTTGAAAAAACCGAACGCGTCGCCCGCAGCAACGGTTTTGCCGTTGCCATCGGCCACCCCAAGGATGTAACGATGGAGGGGCTGGAGGCATGGTTGCCGACGCTGGCGGATAAAGGCATAGAATTAATCCCCATGAGCGAGATGATTGAAAAACGCAGCGCCGCACGCAAAGCTTATAATATCTCTCTCAATGAATAGGCCGCCGGTTTGATCGAGGGATTGTTTCAGCAGCAAATGGATATGGATTTTGGCGGCGGGGCCGGGCTTGTTTTTTTGACGCTCGTGTTCTTTTTGATTTTTTTCGCGGCGGGCTA
>JAVEWI010000191.1:0-4289 GCA_034004625.1 Bdellovibrionales bacterium | reverse complement strand
GCTCTATGTAGAACGTGACTTGATCGCGCAGGTTGAAGACAGCGAAACGGATTATCTGGTCACGCTGGATGTCCCCGCGCTCAGCGACAAGGCCGCGGGGCTCATGCATAAATCGCGCCTGAAATCGGTCATTATCTGCCCCGCGGGCGAAGACCTCCGCGCGCCTACCATTGTGCCGGAACAGGACGGCGTTATTCCTTTTGCCGCGCTGTTGCAATCGGGCGCGAAGCCTGCTGCGGTTGACATTGATGCGGATCAGGACATTGCCGTTTTGCAATATACCGGCGGCACCACGGGCGTGCCCAAGGGCGCGATGCTGACGCATAAAAACCTTTATGCCAATGCCCTGCAAATGAGCCATTGGTACCACAGCGCCGCCGAGGGGCAGGACAGCATGATTGTCGTCCTGCCTTTGTTTCATGTATTCGCCATGACGGTTGCCATGAATATGCCGCTGATGAAAGGCATGCAATTGTTGCTGCAACCCGCATTTGGCGTGGCGGAGGTATTGGGTCTGATCCGCGACCATAAACCCGCCTATATCGCGGGCGTACCGACGATGTATATCGCCCTCGCTAACGATAGCCGTGTGGCGGAACATGATTTCAGCTGCTTTAAATTCTGCTTGTCGGGCGGCGCGCCTTTGCCCGCCGATGTGAAACGCATTTTTGAAGAACGCACCAAAGCGCGTCTGGTGGCAGAGGGCTATGGCCTGACCGAATTTTCGCCCGTGGCCACCTGCAATCCGCATAGCAAAAAGGCGCGCGCAGGTTCCATCGGCCTGCCCATTCCGGGGACGGTTGTCGAGATCGTTTCGCTGGAAGACGGCGTGACGCCGCTGCCGCACAAGGAAAAAGGCGAAGTTGTCGTGACCGGCGCGCAGATGATGAAGGGATATTACAAACGCGATCTGGAAACGGCGCAGGTCATTAAAAACGGCCGTCTGCATACGGGCGATGTCGGGTATATGGATGCTGACGGTTTTGTGTATCTGGTCGACCGCGTGAAAGATCTGGTGCTGGTCGGCGGGTATAACGTCTATCCGCGCCATGTGGAGGAAGTCATCTATACCCACCCTGCGGTCGAGGAGTGTATCGTGGCCGGCGTGCCGGATAAATTGCGCGGCGAAGCGGTGCAGGCATGGATCAAGCTGCGCACGGGTGAGTCTGTGAGTGCGGAGACGTTGAAAACCTTCCTGAAAGATAAACTGTCTCCCACGGAAATGCCCAAGAAAATCATTATCCGCGATTTGCCGCTGCCAAAAACCGCCGTTGGCAAGCTTTCCAAAAAAGATCTTTTGGAAGAAGAGGGTATTCAAAGAAACTAAGCTTTTGGAACCAAAACATGCTATATGCGTTGGCACCGCGGAAAAGCGAAAGTTTCGAGGCGTCACATAACGCACGGCATACCGCATCATTTTGACAAGGAAAAATATCATGAATAAAACCGTATTGGCAGCTGTCGCGCTCGTTTTGGCGATTACTGTGGCTTTTTTGGTCTATGACCGCACACGCACGCCGGAAACGCCGCTCGAAGCGATCAGCCAGAGCATTGAAAATGCAGCCGATGATCTCAGCAACAATGCTGAAGATGCTCTGGATACCATCAGCAAAAATGCCGAAGAGGCTACTGAAGAAATCAGCAACAGCGCAGAAGAAGCTGCCGAAGAAGTTCGCGATGAAATTGATGACCACACAACCGGCCAATAATCGGCACGGTTTTGCGGCGCCCCCGTTACATGGGGCGCGGCATAAATTCGGGTAAGAAAAAGGGCGCCTGTTCGGGCGCCCTTTTTTTGTATAGGGGTATGGGCGGCGGCGGAAAGATTATCCCCGCAGGACGCCGCCAGTTTGCGTTTTGACGGCATCGACGATTTTTTGTGAAACCGCGGTGATTTCTTCGTCCGTCAGGGTTTTTTCAACCGGCTGCAGGCTAACGGCAAGGGCGATGGATTTTTTGCCCGGCTCTACGCCTTTGCCTTGGTAAATGTCGAAAATTTCGGCATGGCTGATGAGTTTTTTCTCGGCCCCGCGCACGGCACGCAGGATTTTTTCCGCCTCCACCGTTTCATCAACGATAAATGCAAAATCGCGGCCCACAGGCTGGAAAGCCGAGGGGCGCAGCAATTCTTTTTGCGGCGATTTTTTCTTGGCCTGCGGCAGGCTGGGCAGAAAAATTTCAAAGCCGGCATAGGCTTCGTCACGTTTCATCGCGCCCAGAACGGCGGGATGAATTTCGCCAAACCACGCCAATACCGTGGGGCCAAGGCGTAGCGCGCCGGAGCGTCCCGGATGATACCATTCCGGCGTATCGGTCGAAATTTGCACGTTGGCCGTATTGACGCCGCAGGATTCCAGAACGGCCAAAGCATCCGCTTTGGCGTCATAGGCATCCACGCTGCGCGCGGCGCCCGACCAATGGCGCGCGCGGGCATTACCGCTGCGCAGGCCGGTTGCGGTCAGGACTTGTCCCTCTGCCTCCGGCGACCAATAACAATTGCCGATTTCGAACAGGGCGGCGTTTTCAATGCCGCGGTCCGCATTGCGTCCTGCGGCGGCAATCAGGTTCGGCAAAATCGACGGGCGCATCACGGACAAATCCTGACTGATCGGATTGGTCAGGGTCAGGGCGGCTTTTTTCTGCTGGCGGTTCACGCCGAACAAATCGGCCGATGCTTCGTCCAGAAACGACCATGTGATCGTCTCGCTCATCCCGCGCGTGGCCAAAACGCGGCGGGCAAGTGTGCCGCGGCGGGCAAGGGGGGACAGCGGCTGGATTTTTTCATCGGCATGCGGGCGCACGGTGACAACGGGAATGTTGTCGTATCCTTCGATGCGCAAGATTTCTTCTACAATATCCGCGCTGCCTTCGACATCGCTGCGCCAGCTGGGCGTTTTGATGTTCCATGTTTTGCCTGCATCGTGCACTTCAAACCCCAGCGCGGCCAGGATGGATTTTTGACGATCTGCGGGCAGGTCAATACCGCCCAGCGCCAAGAGGCGTTCGGGGGCATAGGAAATAACGCGCGTGGCATCGGGCGCGGCGCCTGCGATGGCAAGATCGCTGATCTCCCCGCCGCACAAATCCAAAATCATCTGCGTGGCAATGGCTGCGCCGTCATGGGCAAAGGCGGGGTCGATACCGCGCTCAAACCGGTAACGTGCGTCGCTGTCGATTTGCAATTTCTGGCCGGTCATGGCGGTGCGCGTGGCGTCGAACAGCGCAACTTCCAGATAAACATTAACCGTATCATCGCTGACCGCGGATGCTGTGCCGCCCATGATGCCGCCAAGCCCCAGAACGCCGCTGTCATCGCAAACGGCGGTCATGCCGGCGTGCAGCGTATAGGTTTTGTCGTTCAGCGCTGCCAGCGTTTCGCCTTCTTTGGCGGGGCGGACGCGGATGTGGCCTTGCACTTTGTCGGCATCAAATACGTGCAGCGGGCGGTTCATGGAAATGGTCAGGTAATTGGTGATATCGACCAATGCGGAAATGGGGCTTTGTCCCAGTGCCTTCAGCCGTTTTTGCAACCATTCGGGCGAAGGGCCGTTTTTAACGCCGCGGATATAACGTCCGATAAACAGCGGGCAGGCTTTTGTATCTTCGATGCTGACCTTGACCGGATTTTCAAACGTGGGGTTCAATGCCGGTTTTGCAATCGGGCGCAGCGTGCCGAGGCCCGCTGCCGCCAGATCGCGCGCAATGCCGTAAATACCGGCGCAATCTCCGCGGTTGGGGGTCAGGTTGATTTCGATGACCGGATCGTCCAGCCCTAGCGCGGCGGCGGCATCGCTGCCCGCGACGGCGGTTTCGGGCAATTCGATAATGCCGTTGTGTTCATCGGACAGCAGCAGTTCGCGTTCCGAACACATCATGCCGTTTGATTCCTGCCCGCGGATAACACCTTTTTTCAAGGTGACATCAATGCCGGGGATATAGCTGCCGACGGGGGCGAAAACGCCTTTCATACCCGCGCGGGCATTGGGGGCGCCGCAGACAACGCCCAGTTTTTCGCTGCCCGTATCAACCACCAGACATTGCAGTTTATCCGCATCCGGATGTTTTTCGGCGGATACGACATGCCCGACCACGAAACCTTTCATCGTTTCGGCGGGGTTGTCGATGCCTTCGACTTCCAGACCGATGGCGGTCAGTTTGTCGGTAATTTCCGCCAGCGTGGCGGGTGTTTCGAGGAAATCTTTGAGGCAGGAAAGCGTGAATTTCATGAATGCATACTCTGTGTCGTGATGTCGTGTGAAATGCGGATGGGGCAGATGGGGCAGATGGGA
>JAVEWI010000190.1:0-4290 GCA_034004625.1 Bdellovibrionales bacterium | reverse complement strand
ATAAATTCTGCGGCAAATAACGCCAACGCGGATAAGGAAACGCTTCGTACATATCCCTTACCTGCCCGGAAACGCTGTCTTCAATCGCAGTCGCGGATGGAATCCTGTCCTTGATTTTGGACTGGCGGATCGCTTCCCCTATTTGCAGGTCAATCACGGGCTTCAATATCGCATGCCCGTCAAAAACATCCACAAGAACGGAAGCATCAGGAATATTCCCCAAAGAATCATAGCATGAAAACAGAGCCAGCACCGCCGCACCGGCCTGCTGCGGCACATCCGTCATTTTTTTACGCTGTTCTTCTACCCAAATATCTTCTTCCGGCGTTGTATCCAGGATGTACTCGGTAAAGAAGTTATAATGGGACAAAGCCGCCGCAACGCGCAAGAATTCCTCATCTGTCCAGCGCCGCGTTTTTGATACCAGATCGTCACGCAGGGCCGCGCGCAACTTTACCAGTATCGTTTCAAACTGACGGCTCTGCACCATCAATTGACCCAAGCCCGCAAGGAAGAACGGATGCACCGCCAGCCTGGCTATCTTTTCACTTTCAAAAGAAACTCCGGGATCTGCCAGATCGGCCAGTTCCGGATGGCATGACAAAAGCGCATGCCACAGCTGCCCAAGACGCATGACATTCACATCGTCTCTTTGCAGGCAAACCTCGACCGCATTTGCAATTGACGCATTAAAGGCCGTGAAAGAGAACGACATCCGGCTGACGCAGGATATAAATATCTCCAGATGAACAAGTTCATCCGGTTTTTCGGCAATCGCCAAAAGGATAAGCCCCAGCGCCGTCTGGGTGTCATCGCGCTTGAGATAGATATTTGCCAGCATGGCAAGCGCGGTGGCATCCCGCTCGTTTTCTTCCAGCGCTTTTTCCAGCCAGATTTCAGCCGTATTAAGATCGCCCTTGACCAAAGCCAAAGAGGCTCTGTCGTGCATTTTTGCCGACGATACTTTTACGTTTTTAGACATTGAGCAGCAGGTTCTCCCTCTCCCATGACGAAATCACGGTGTTATAGGCTTTGTATTCCGTTTCCTTGATCGCAATCAGCGCGCGGCAGAAACGTTCGCCCAAGAGTTCCTGCAGCGGTTTACAGGCTTTGAATTTTTTCAGCGCGTCAAACTGGTGCGTCGGCAGGGAATGGCCTTTTTTATAGGCGCTGCCTTTGATTTGTTCGGTCGGCTCGATACCTTCGATCAAGCCGATCAAACCGCAAGCCAGCGTCGCGGAAAGCGCCAGATACGGGTTGCCATCGGCGCCCGGCAGGCGGTTTTCAACACGGCGCGCTTCGGGTTTGGAAATCGGCACGCGCAAACCGGCGGTGCGGTTGTCCAGCCCCCATTCAACGTTGATCGGGCTGTCGGTTTCCTTGTGCCCGAAACGGCGGTATGAATTCACGTTCGGCGCAAAAAGCGGCAGGGACGACGGCAGGTAACGCTGCAAACCGCCCACATAATTGCGGAACAACTGGCTGTCGCTGCCATCTTCGTTGGCGAAAATGTTCACGCCGGTTTTCAAATCCACCACGCTTTGGTGAATGTGCATAGCGCTGCCCGGTTCGGTCTGCATCGGCTGCGCCATAAAGGTTGCATAAACGCCGTGGCGCAGCGCGACTTCGCGTGCCGTGCGTTTGAACAGGAAAGCCTGATCCGCCAGCTCTACCGGATCGCCGTGGTTGAAGTTAACTTCCAGCTGCGCGGCACCTGCTTCGTGGCTGAGCGTATCAATGTCCACATTCTGCTCTTCGCAGTAATCGTAAATATCTTCGAAAATCGGGTCGAATTCATTCACCGCGTCAATGCCGTAAGCCTGACGTCCGCTTTCCTGGCGGCCGCTGCGCCCCACCGGCGGCTGCAGGGGAAAATCAGGGTCGGTATTTACCGCCACCAGATAAAATTCCAGTTCGGGTGCCACGACAGGGCTCCAGCCGCGGTCGTTGTATTCCTTGATAATGCGTTTCAGCAACTGGCGCGACGACAGCTGCACCGGCGTATCGTCACCGTTGAACGCGTCGCAGATGATCTGCGCGGTCGGTTCCTGATACCACGGCACAAGACGGATGGTGTCTTCGTCCGGTTTCATATACACGTCGCCCAGCGAAGGGCTGATCAAATCGCCATCCGGATAATCACCCGTAACGGTCTGGATAAAAATGGATTCAGGAATGGGCATGCCGCGTTCACGCAGAATACGCAGCAGCTTTTCCGCCGGCAGGATTTTGCCCCGCGCGATGCCGGACATGTCCGGTATCAGGCATTCCACTTCCGTTATTTCGTGTTCTCGGATAAACTGCTCCAGCTTGTCCATGACAAACCCCTTGATATGATGATTTAAGAGACCTCCCCTAACAGGAAGCCTTCGTTCAAAGATGCCCAGGAAATATGAAAACGTTAAGGAATATCACGAGCCCTGGTATGCTTTGAGTGCCAACAGGCTACTCGTGACTCTAGGCGCGCTCCGCGACGAGGTCAACTGCGATGTGTGCGTTGTGGGTGCAGGTTTTACAGGGCTTTCCACTGCTCTTGAACTGGCGGAAAAAGGCTTCAGCGTTACGCTTCTGGAAAAAGATACCGTGGCAGGCCTCGCCTCCGGCCGCAATGGCGGTCACATCCAGCGCGGTTTCAGCCAATCCCCCGGATGGCTGATCCGGCAATACGGACTGGAGACGGCAAAGTTTTTATGCAATGTCTCGCTCGAAGGTCTCGGCCTGATGCTGTCGCGCATGGCGCAATACGACATCAAATGCGATGTGAAATTCGGCCACCTGACCGCCGCGACAAAGCACAAGCACGAAGCCGAGCTGAAAGCCGATATTCAGGACTGGCAAAAACTCGGTCACAAAGACATCGAATGGTGGGACGAACAAACGGTACAGGACGCCGTCCTGACCCCGCAATATACCGGCGGCCTTTTCGATAACAAAGGCGGACATTTTCACCCGCTCAACTACGCCCTTGGCATTGCGCAGGCCTTTCAGAAACTCGGCGGGCGCATTTACGAAAATTCTGCCGCGACCGAAATCTTCCCCGGCGAAACCAACCGCATCACCACGGCATCCGGCGGCAGCGTGCGGGCGAAATTTGTGGTTCTGGCCGGTGTGACGGGCATGAAGGGTCTTGCCCCTCTGCGCAAAGTATCCATGCAGGCAACCGCCCATATGATTGCGACCGAACCTTTGAGCGAAACCCGCGTGCGCCAGATCATGACCCGCGACATCGCCGTGGCGGATGCACGTTTTATCATGGATTATTATCGCTTTTCAGGTGATTATCGCCTTTTGTTCGGTGGTAACTGTAACTATAGCGACCGCGAATACGCCGGCGAAGACACGCGCCTGCGCGAACGCATGACGGATTTGTTCCCCATTTTGAAAATGGTGCGGGTGGAACATTGCTGGCGCGGACCGCTCGACCTTACCATGAACCGCATCCCCCATCTGGGACGACTTACGCCCCATATTTATTTTGCGCATGGTTTTGGCGGCCAGGGCGTTATCCTGACGAATATATTGGGAAAAATAATGGCAGAGGCCGTTTCGGGCACCGCGGAGAGATTTGACGTTTTCGACAAAATACGGCACAACAATTTCCCGGGCGGGGAAATTTTGAAACGTCCGCTGTTTGTCGCCGCCATGACATGGTATCGCCTGCGCGACCTGTTATAAAATCGCTTTAAATTTAAAGCGCAAGAGCAAGAAATATCGAGGATAAAATGACTTATGTCGTCACCGACGTCTGCATCAAATGCAAATATACCGACTGTGTCGAGGTCTGCCCCGTAGATTGCTTCTACGAAGGCGAGAACATGCTGGTCATCAACCCCGACGAATGCATTGATTGCGGCGTTTGCGTGCCGGAATGCCCGATTGACGCCATTGTGTCCGATATTGATGACCGCGGCGAAAAGTTTCTGGAGCTGAACCGCGAATATTCCATGGGCGCATGGCCCGTGCTGACCCGTAAAAAACCCGCCCTGCCCGAAGCGGAAGAATTCAAAGACAAAGCCAATAAAATGGAATTCTTCAGCCCCGAAGCCGGCGAAGGCGATTAAGCGGCTCCCCAAGCCCCACATTTTCATCCATATACCACTGCGCCGAGACCGCGGCGGGCATTACCGTGACCGATTCCCGGTCTCTATTTGCATAACAAATAGGGCAATTTGCCCTAACTCGCGGCGCGGGAACTTTTGCCCGAACTGTCTGTTTTTCCCTCATAAACATGCGTAATTAATGGAAATTTAAGAATTTCCTTGAAATTTTATGGCATTTAATGTAGTGTCT
>JAVEWI010000189.1:0-4293 GCA_034004625.1 Bdellovibrionales bacterium | reverse complement strand
GTTGTTTTCAAGGCGCAGGTTGGAAACGCCGTTTGCAGAAATGCCGTAGAGTTTCGTGTTCAATACATTGAGCGCATCGATTTCAAAACCGCGGAAGGTCACGCCATTCGCCGTGATTTTAACAATGCTGTCACTGACAGGCAAAATCGCACCTGTAATGCGCGCGCCATCGGCACCCTGAATGGTCACAGATTTGCCCACCGTCAGGTTTTCGGCATAATTGCCCGCCGCAACAAAAATTTGCGCCGTGCCATCACCTTTTGCAAGGTAGATACCCTGCTGGATGCTGCCGTTATCGCCAAGGATCTTTACAACCTGCGCATTCGCGTTCAGCTTGTTTTGCCCCATCAGCGCGTTGGCGCCGAGCAAGCCGCTGTTATCATACAGGCCAGCATTCAGGTTAATCGTCTGCGCCGCGATATTCAGCGTACCGTTACCCATATAGATATTGCGCAGCAGGCTAAGCGTCGGTGCACTGAGCGTCAGCGTGCCGGCGTTACCGGCAGCCGCATTCAAAGGACGCGCAAAGAGATTACTGCCCAACTTGACATCACCGGCAAGCGAAACACTGTTGTTACCTGCAATAGTAACCGTACCGCCATTGCCGTAGGCGCGCGTGACATTGCTGCCTTCGCGGCGCACGTCGATAATAGCAGAAGATGTGATTTCCACGTCGTTGCCGCGGATGTCAACATCACCACCATTCCCCGTGACGGGAGAGATAATGCTGCCCGCCAAAGTATTTTTCGCTTGCACCGTGCCGGATACTTTTACCTTGCCCGTGGTGGAGCCGCCCAAGGTGATCTTGCCGTTTGTATTGCTATAGCTATCCGCATTGATAACGCCGGACATGTTCACAACGCTGTCAACCACATTGCCGGCAACGCCTGCGCTCATAACGACCGTGCCGCCCTGCGCCGTGATTGTGCCGCTGTTTTCAGCCAACGATTTTTCCAGCTCGCCCGAAGCCAGCGAGATCAGGCCGTCACCATAAAGATCAACCGACAGCACTTTGCCGGATGACAGCGCGACCTTGCCCAGACGTGCGGTAATCAAACCGCCATTTTTAACCGTGGGGGCAACCAATGCCACCAGGCCGCGGTCACGCACCGTGGTGATGGTGCCGTAGTTTTCAACAGAAGCATCCGTATTCATTTGCAAACGGATCTGGCCGTCTGTGCCATTCAGGAAATTCGCAAGGTTGGTCATTTCCCCTGTCGAAGCCAGAATGCCGCCCACGTTGATTTTGGCGCCGTTACCCACCAGAATACCATTGGGGTCGAGGATCACGAGCTTGCCGTTGCTGCTCAGCGTACCCAGAATTTGCGTGGGATCGACCGAGCCATTGACGCGATTGATGGTGGTGGAATTGTTGTTGTACTGTTGGAAATTCGCCGTTGCGTCTTTGCCCAGGTTAAACGTCGTCCAATCCATGACGGTGCGTTCCTGATTGGTGGTCACGCCCAGATTTTGGTTGTTCGCACCGCCGTAATTGATGGTGCCGGTTGTCCCGTTTGCAAAGGAACCACCCTGCGGCGTTTCGAAATCACCTACAGCATAAGCCGAAGACGCCATCGCCAGAACACCGGCAACCGTCATGGCGCTGGTCGCCATCAAACGTTTCGCGAGGATTTTGGTGTTCAAAATGCGGGAAATCGAAAGGGCGGGCGATTTTTGCTGGGACATCGTGACAATTACCTTTTTTGGACAGCCGCAGGAACGCGGCAAGACGTTTAAATCAATCCCCCCGCAGCGGATGGAATCACCATGCGTAAAAATCCAGTAATTGCATTGCTTTGAGGTGGCAGGGTTTTGCCATAAACTTGAACTTTAATCAAGTTTAATTTTTGTTAACCATTGCCCAAAAACTTAAATATACCAACTGCATACATGCCATGCCTTTGTTTTTTCATAATTTTATAAACAAGCAGCTTTGCAAAGTGTTCGCATCAGGGGATAATCGAAAAACAGATATTCTGCGCGGCCCGGCCTTGTCCCGCCTCTCCTCTTTCGCCTGCCCACGCCGCGCGAAATCATTTCAAACCGAAAGGCCGCCCGCCGTATGACAACGCCCGATACGCCAGATAACACCACGCAGAACGCCGACGCGGGCCCTGCAGCCACAGTCAAACCGGTGCGCCGCAGTTTCGACATGTCATCCCCCTACGACAAACCCGATTTAACAGACAAAGCGCGCAAGGCCTATGAACGCAAGGTTGTGAACATCGGCCTTGTGCTCATCGTTGTGGTTTTGGCCGTGGTCGGCATCAGCGCGCATAAACTGGTCGGCGGCATTGGCAAAATCGTCAGCGAAAGCACGGACTTCCGCATGCCCCTGCCTGAAACGCCGTTTTCACCGCCGCCGCCCGCGTCGCGCCCTGTGCCGCAAATGCATGAACCGACCCGTATGAATTTGCCGGGCCGCGACCTGCCCAGTGCGGAGCCGCGCGAAAGACGTATCATCGGCAATGTGACAGGCATCGGGCAAACAGCCAGTGATGGCGCGGTTACCGTCTATGTCCGTTTTGTGGTAAGCGAGACAGGGCAGATTTGCAGCCTCTCCGTCATGGTGCCGCCCCATATGCATGTCGAAACCAACGATGCCGTGCAGGTCATTTATGATCCGGAAGCACCATCCGGTGAAATTTGCATGACCAGCCAAATCGGCTTCGCCGGCGCCGAATAACAAAGCGCCTCTCCCAAAACAGCTGCGGGGTGAAAACAGGATTTACCCCGTTTTCATCCCACAAGCTTTAAGCCTGTTTCTGTTTTACTTCTTTTTCGGCCCCGTGCCGCCACCCATAAAAAACGGATGCGTTGTCAGCTTGCGCGGCTTTGCCGCTTTTGGCTGCTGCGTACGGGATTGCTCCGCCAAACGGGCCTCGGCTTCGCGTTTTTCTTCAGCAGCGGCCTTATCCTCTGCCAATTTGCGGGCAAAGGCGTTTTCACGCTCCTGCCTTTTTTCAGCCACGGCTTCTTCGCGGTCTTCGGCGCGGTCTTCGAGTATGTCTTCGACCAAATCTTCAATCGCATCCAGATGTTGATCCAGACGTTCCGCCTTGCGCCGTTTATTGACCGCACGCGGTTGCAAAGCAGCCGTGGGACGGTTTTTCAGATACCATTCTTTCTGGCGTTCCCATTCTTCTTTGGTGAAACCCCAGATACCTTCGGGCGTGTCGCGGTTGCGGAATGTTTCATCCATGCTCATGAAACGGCGGCGCAGCGCATCAAGGTCTTGCGGCGCCGAAGCATGCGCAAAAGCCTTTTTAAACACCACGTCGCTGAAACCCAGCTGACTGAAAGCATGTTCGTTAATCGCATGCAGTACCTGTTCCATCAGCTCCGGCGTGCGGAAATGGGGGTCGAGCCAGATATTCTCGCTCCCCCGCGCGGAATCGCGGCGCAAGTGTGCCACGCCGATGATTTTTTCCGGCTCCGTTTTTGACTGGATCTTCCAGATCCATTCGTCTTTCGGCTCCGGCTTCAAAATCACGCGGCGGAAAACTTCGCGCGCCACATCCGTTGCGGCTTTCAGCGACAAACCGGGATGCGACAGGTATTTGACGATTTCCCATTCCGGCAGATATTTCTGGATCAGGTCAACGTCTTCGACCCGCATCGGTTTCATCCAGAGCTGTTCTGTTTCCAGCTCGTTCAGATTGGCAATTTCGATGCGGAACCAGCTGCGCTTGCCGACTTTCAAAATATCGTTGGTTTTGAAAACCAGATGCGCATCGGGGTCGGCATGCCTTTCGCCGTTCAGATCAACCGCGCCTTGTTTAATCAAACGGCGGCTGTCGCTTTTGCTTTTACCGTTGCGTGCCTTGACGACCACATCCAGCAATGTTTGCTGCGGGTTCATCAGGGCGATGGTCGGAATGTCATCCGGCACCAATCCCTTGGATACCGTATTTTCAAACCAGTCGCGCTCCGCAACCGCAATTTCATGCCCGTGGTAACGGCCAACAATGGCATAGGCGAGCTTGATTTTATGCTCGCGCGCTTTTTTGCCCGTCAATTTACCCATACGGTCGATTTCTTCGAGCGGAATATCCGTGTAAATGCGGAAATATTCTTCGATCAGGGAATCGGGAATGCTCATGACTCGCCCGAATTTATCGCGCGGGCTATGGGCCAGACCGATGTAATTGCCGATGCTTTTCGACTGTTTATTCTTGTTGTCGATACCTTGGGTGATTTTGGTCGTGATGATGGTTTGCGGTTTCTGGTCGAATTTTTCCTGAAAAAAACGGCCCATCATTACGTTGAACAACAGGTCCGACCCGATAATGT
>JAVEWI010000188.1:0-4323 GCA_034004625.1 Bdellovibrionales bacterium | reverse complement strand
TACCGCCCAGCGCAACTCCGGCGCCTGTGACTTTCTTTTTATGGCGGCGTTCGATATAACGCATTGATTTTTTAAATTTTTCAAGCATTGCAAGCGTTTCCCGCATAAAGTGAATGATGCGGGAATGATACGTCAGCAAAAATAATTATGTCAAGATTGGTTTTGCACGGGCAAAGCCTTTCCCACAGGCGGGGAAAGGTTTCGCTCCGGGCAGGATTCGTATTCGTTTAGATCAGATCGGGATTATTGACCCATGTTTTCATGATACGCTGGACGTCAAAGTCCCTGATTGCATCGAAATTTTTCAAAGCCATTGCCAATTCGCGCTGGTCCACAATCTTGTCCCCCGTGCGGATACCGCGGCTGAGCAGGAAGATGGAGGCAAATTCGGATTTCATCATGCCGATATGGCGGCAGGCAACAACGAAAGGCTTTCCACCGTCTTTTTGCACCATGCGCACGATGTGCTCAGGCATCAGTCCCGTGCGTTCGGCAAACAGGGCAAGGAAGAAACCCACCTGCCCGCGGCGCAGGGTTTTTATCATCAAATCGGCGCTGATATCCTTGCGTTCTTCGAACCGTCTGGCGAGAGATATCATATCAGGCGATGTTTCGCGCATCCCTTTCGCTTCGTTGCTCAGCTCGTGGATCAGGTCTTCCAAAGACTGTTCCAGAACCTGCGGCGGCAAAAGGAATCTTTCCGCAATCTCTTTGCGCAGCGCCTGCGACACGATCATGTAAAGGTCGATGGCGATATCCGTATCGACTTCCGGCCGGCGCAACAGCGGCGCCTGCAATTCTTCGGAACGCAGCGAAGCCTTGGCAAGCTTTTTCATCGAAGCTTTTTGCAAATGCACCCGCTGGTTATCAATAAGGTTCAGCATGGTTTCCACATCGCCGCCGTCAATCAGGCGGTCAGCCACCAACGGGCTGATACCGTCGCGTTTCGCGATCAGGCGGGAATGGTCTTCCCCCTTGGAGGAAATGATATAGACGAGGTCAACATCGTTCAAAACCGGGCTGTGCATCAATACCTGACGCGCCACGGTGATATGGTCATTGGCAAGATAAACGATGACTTCCGGTGGAATATTCTTTTGGATGGATAAACGCTCGGCCAGCGCTTCGCGCAGGTCAAGTTCGGCCTGACGGATCAGGTTCAGAAGGATTTCACTGGCAAGGCTTTGCTCGGTTTCATTCAACTGGCGGTCTTCAAAAAACTGCGACACGGCCTTTGCCAGTTTCTGGCGGCCTGCGTCAGACGTATCCTGCGCCCAAGACAACAGATCTTTAGGATCCAAGATATTCACCCCCCTGAATATATCTTTAGATGGAACTTCCATCTTTGATTCCCCTTCGGCTTTTTTGTTTCCCCGATGCACCGCCCCTCCGGCAGCGGCACAAAAAACATTAACGCCTATCTAAAATTTTACGCAAATTACGTTAAGGAATCATAAAGATTACAAGAAAGCTGAAAAATCAGCAGCTTGCCACAGGTACCACACGTACGGACTCGGGATCAAAAACCAAAGTCAGCTTTTACGGGAGATTCTCAACCCCTCTCAAATCCACAGCTTATGGTGACATTAACAATGCATTAACAAACATAATGCTATGATGGTAACAGGAACGCGTTATCATCACCTTTGTTTTGTGCGTAAGCGAAGGAGCTATCAATGGTCAATTCTGTTGGCACCACAGGCGGGTACCAATCCTATGCCTACCAGCAGCAAACAAACCCCGTGCAGCAGGAACAGCGCGGCGGCGAAAACCGTATTGAAAGACGGGAAGCGCCGGCGGCAGATTCACAGCGCGGCGACCAGCGCAGCCTTGCGTCGAGAGATGAGCAACTGGCACCCCGTTCCGCCAATGATGATACAGGCGCGCGCGACAACCGCGATACAGGCACACGCGGCCAAACGCTGGACGTGATCGTATAACTGAATTGGCAAAACTTTGTACTGACGCCCCACATTTTTAGGGACGTTCCATTTACAAACTTTTTCTTGAACTTTCTCTGGGTTGTTTTCTTTTTCGTGTAACCTCCCCCCGCGCGCCTTACGCGGGGGTCGTTTTTTGTATGGGCTGCGCAATAAAAAACGCGGGTCAATAGAGCCCGCGTTTTTGTATATCAAGCGTCGCCCCGATTACTGGAAAGCAACCTCGTAAAAACTACGCAGTTTGCGGCTGTGCAAACGGCCCGCACCCATGGCGCGGATTTTTTCCATGGTCAAGAGACCGATTTTCAAATGCTGGTCCACGCGTTCGCGGTAAAAACGGTCGGCCATGCCGGGCAATTTCAATTGACCATGCAGCGGTTTGTCCGACACGCAAAGCAAAGTGCCGTAAGGCACACGGAAACGGAAACCATTGGTGGCAATGGTTGCGGATTCCATGTCGAGCGCAACGGCGCGGCATTGGCTGAGGCGCAATACGGGAACGCTTTGCTCCCACAGTTCCCAGTTACGGTCGCTGACGGTGGCAACCGTGCCGGTGCGCATGATTTTTTTCAAATCATAATCGCGCAGGCCCGATACTTCGGATACGGATTTTTCCAGCGCGACCTGCACCTCTGACAATGCCGGAATGGGCACCCACAACGGGACGGCGTCATCGAGAACTTTGTCATCGCGCATATAGGCATGCGCCAAAACATAATCACCCAGTTTTTGCGAATTGCGCAGGCCTGCACAATGTCCCAACATCAACCATGTGTGTGACCGCAAAACAGCGACGTGGTCGGTAATGGTTTTGGCGTTCGACGGGCCAACGCCGATGTTAATCAGCGTGATACCCGTACCATCCGCACGTTTCAGGTGATAGGCCGGCATCTGGGGCAAACGCGGCGGTTTTTGCCCTGTGCCTGCGGGCACTTCGGGCAGGTTGGCGTTATGCGTCACCACGTTGCCAGGTTCGACAAAGGCCACGTATTCGGTGCGTTTTGCATCGACGGTTTCACCATCCTGCGCGCGCGCCATTAAAGCATGCGCATCGCGCACGAATTCATCAACGTAAAATTGATAGTTGGTGAACAAAACGAATTTCTGGAAATGTTCGGCCGATGTGCCGGTGTAATGTTTCAGCCGTTGCAGGCTGAGATCCACGCGCGGCGCGGTAAAAAGGGCGAGTGGCCCCGCCTCTCCCTCTTTCACCACATGGGTGCCATCGGGGATGGTATCGTCCATATTGGCAAGATCCGGCTGGTCAAAAATTTGCGGCAGACGCGCGATTTGTTCGGCGGTCAGGTCAGCTTCCAGATGGAATTGGTCGCCAAGCGCGAAGTGCAGCGGGATGGGCGTTTCGCTGACGCCGACTTCCAATTCCGCCTCCGGATGGTTTTTCAGCAAAATCGAAAACTGGTCCATAAAATACGTATGGTACAAATCCGGACGCGTCAGCGTGGTGCGGTATGTGCCGGGGCGCGACAGAAAACCGTAAGACAAACGGTTGTCCACACTGGGCCCCCGCGCAGTGGTGATTTCGATATAGGGGTAATGCGCGCGCACGCGTTCATCGTATCCACTGCCTTTTGAAAAAGAAGAAAAGGCATGGCGCAGATAAGCCACGTTTTGATTATAGATTTCACGCACCCAGCCGAGCGCTTTGCCCGCGTCGTTAAAACTGCGCGTGGTCATCAGACCATCGCGAATGGGAGAAGGAGATTTACTTCCGATCAGCACGTCAACAGTACCTCTTTGGTTAAGGGTACGATGTTACGCAGCCTTTTCCGGCGCGGCGGCATCGAACCCGACAATGGCGCGGGCATAATCGGCCGCGGCAAAAGGCCGCAGGTCGTCAATACCCTCCCCTATACCTATAGCATGAACGGGCAGATTAAATCTCTCGGCAAGTGAAACAAGCACGCCGCCTTTGGCTGTTCCGTCCAGTTTTGTGACCACAAGGCCGGTTATGGCAACCATTTCCTTGAAAAGTTCCAGCTGGCTATGCGCGTTTTGCCCGACCGTGGCATCCAGAACCAGCAAAATCGCATGCGGCGCCGCAGCGTTTTTTTTGCGGATCACGCGCACAATTTTGGAAAGCTCTTCCATCAGGTTTTGTTTGTTTTGCAAACGTCCTGCGGTGTCAATCATCAGGACATCCACGCCCTCGGCCTCTGCCCTGTCGATGGCTTCGTAAGCCAGCGCCGCGGCATCTGCGCCTTCGTCTTTGCTGACAACGGGGCAGCCGATGCGTTCACCCCATACTTTCAATTGCGCCACGGCCGCCGCGCGGAAAGTATCCCCCGCCGCCAGCATGACTTTTTTACCTTCACGCGTGAACTGTTGCCCCAGTTTGCCGATGGTGGTTGTTTTGCCCGTGCCG
>JAVEWI010000187.1:0-4344 GCA_034004625.1 Bdellovibrionales bacterium | reverse complement strand
CCGCTGGCGCCAACATTTGAAAAACATGTTTGCACGATCCGCCCGCACACGGGCGGATAAAACCGCACGCGCGAAGCCGGCCGCGCGGCCCGAAGCGCCCATGTCCCCGCCCGACCAGCCGGAAGCAGACATGTACGCGTCTTTCCGCCGCGACATCATGCCGCTGCTCGACATTCTTAAAAACATGCCCGCCGATGATGCAGGGATGGAGTTTTTTACACGCGCCGATGTGATTTGCGCGGACAAGGCGCAGCGCCCCGAAGACAAACGCATTGACGTCTGGCTGTTCCACACGCACGAAACCACCCCCGCAAACAAATTGCATCAGGAACCGAACAGCTATCTGATTTCGATGGAAAGCAAACGCAGCACGCCCGAAAAACCGGATTACAGCCAATTGCTGGCGCTATCCAAAACGCCCGTGCTGCGGCTTTGCGTCAGGCCGCAGGAAACAGGTGAAACACGCATCACCAGCCATACCTATACCGAACGCTACGAAAAACCGCAGGCCGGAAAAAATTACAGTATCTATTCCGGAGATTACGGCATGGTGCATGAGAACAGCGAAAAAACGCCGCATGCCCGCGTGGCCGATTTTGCCGCCGCGATTGACGTCTGGCTGGAAAGCCACGCCCCTGCGCAAAAACAAAACCTGCAAAACATTTTGAACCCGAAGACAGAGATTGATCTCTTGCCCCCCCTGAACATCCGCAAGCGCCAGCCATGACAGACCCCCGCAAAAAACCCGCCGTACCGTTTAACAAGGCCGCCGAGAATTATATCAAGGATCCGTCCGATGTGACGCGCGCCATTGCCGCCCTGCGTGCGCGCAAGCCGGACCATCGGACCGCGCGCGAAAAAGCCCGCGCCGAAGTCGAAGCGCATTTCACCTCCTATCACAACGTGCTGGCGCCGTTTATAGACGCACTGCAAAAACTGCCCGCGAAAAACGGCCTGGAGTTTTTTGCCCGTGCGGATTTGTACCAATCCGCCAAATCGCGGCAGGACAGCATTCATATCTGGCTGCTCTATGGCCGCGCAGCGGAAGACAGCGGTGCGGGCACACCTTCCACCCATGATGTCGCCGTCAGCCCCAAGGCAGAAGACACCAAACGCCGATATACCCATGTCGCCCTGTCCACGCGTCCCGTGCTGGAAATTGAAATGCGCCCCGCCAAAGGCGAAACAGAGGGTTATACAATCCAAAGCCGCATTTACACGGAACGATATATGCGCCAGCCGGACGGCATGCCGCCCAGCACACCCACACGCGGCGGGTTTGTCAGCAATAACGAGATTATCGAAGAGCGCAGTCATACCGCGCTGAAAAACACGCTGCAGGCAATGGACAGCTGGCTACAGCGCGCCGCGCCCGAACGCCGTGATGAAATCCGCGCCGCGCTCGGCATTCTGGACACGCCGGAGCTGAAAGACGATGTTTCCGTCCTGCGCCCCGCCACGTTGCGCCGCCGCCGCTGATCCCATGCCGGAATTACCCGAAGTCGAAACCGTTTGCCGCGGGCTGGATAAAACCATGACCGGCAAAACACTTGCGCGGCTTGAACTGCGGCGCAAGGGATTGCGTTTTCCCTTCCCCAAGGGTTTGGCCGCGCGCGTGCAAAACCGCCGCATCACCGGCGTGCGCCGCCGCGCGAAATATATCCTGATTGATCTTGCGGGCGATACCCCGGATAACCCCGAAAATAACGACGTCCTGATCGCGCATCTGGGCATGACGGGGCGCATGGTGATGGCGGCGGCGGATGAAAAATACACAGCCGAAAAACACGACCACGTTATTTTTCATTTCACCGATGGCAGCCGCATGGTTTTTAACGACGCGCGGCGTTTTGGCGTGCTGGACATTGCAGCAGCGGCGGATGTGGCGCAAACCCGCCATTTTGCCCATCTGGGGCCGGAACCACTGGACGACAGCTTTAGCGCGGCTTATCTGAATGAAGCACTCGCAAATAAAAAAACCGCGATTAAAATCGCCATCATGGATCAGGAAACCGTGGTGGGCGTTGGCAATATATACGCGGCGGAAGCTCTGTTCGATGCGCGCATCGACCCCGCACGTCCGGCAAACAGCCTGACCAAGGGTGAAGTAAAAAAATTATGGGCAGCCATCCGCGCCGTATTGCAGCGCGCCATTGCGGCGGGCGGCAGTTCCATCCGCGATTACGTGCAAACCGACGGTGAACTGGGGTATTTCCAGCACCAATGGGCCGTTTACGGCAAGGAAGGCGAAAAATGCCGTGGCTGCACCTGCCCCTTGCAAAAGACCGGCGGAATAAAGAGAATAACCCAGGGCGGACGGTCCACATTTTATTGTCCCGCCCGCCAGAAATGACAAGACCGGAAATGAACACTTCAAAGGAGGCCTCCATGCTGCGCCGTTTTATGATCGCTTTGATGTTTGTGGTTGCCTTCGCCCCCGCCGCGGCATGGGCGGATTATTCCAAGATCATCCCCGACCTGCCCTTGATGCCGATGATGACCGAAGACCTTTCCAAAACCGTTGCCTTTGACACGCCGGATGGCCGCATCCTTGAAACCACCGCCGAAACATCCGCGCAGGTCAGGCAGATCTGGGGATATTACGCGCAGGTTCTGGCGCCGCTTGGCTGGCAACTGGAACGCGGCGCCTATAACGTTTATCGCCGTAAAAACGAAATGCTGGTGATTGACGTGTTCAACAAGCCCGGCAGCACGGGCAAACAGCTGGTGCAATTCAAAATCGCCCCCGCCCCCAAAAAATAACCCGCGCCGCGCAATGCAGCGCCCCACCCTTGCTCAAAAAGGAAATATCTATGTCTTCCGAAACCAAAGCCTATGAAAACATCCTGACCGAAACCAAAGGCGCGGTGGGGATTATCACCCTGAACCGCCCCAAGGCATTGAATGCCCTGTGCAAGGATTTGATGGATGAACTGTCTTGCGCCGTGGCCGGATTTGAAAATGACGCCACTATCCGCGTGATGATTATCACGGGCAGCGAAAAAGCCTTCGCCGCCGGTGCGGATATCAAAGAAATGGCGGGCAAGGGATTTGTAGATGTTTATGCCGGTAATTTCATCACCAGCAATTGGGAATCCGTCACCCGCGCGCGCAAACCCGTGATTGCCGCCGTGGCAGGATACGCGCTGGGCGGCGGGTGCGAACTTGCCATGATGTGCGATTTCATTCTGGCCGCCGATACCGCAAAATTCAGCCAGCCCGAAATCACCATCGGCACCATTCCCGGTGCCGGCGGCACACAGCGCCTGACCCGCGCCGTGGGCAAGGCCAAGGCGATGGAGCTTTGCCTGACCGGCCGCATGATGGACGCCGCAGAGGCCGAAAGCGCCGGTTTGGTCGCCCGCGTGGTGCCCGCCGCCGATTTGATGGCCGAAGCCCTGAAAGTGGCCGAGAAAATCGCCGGCTTCTCCCCCATTGCCGCGATGATGGTGAAAGAGGCCGTCAATGCCGCGCAGGAAAACAGCCTGAGCGAGGGCATCAGATTCGAACGCCGCCTGTTCCACAGCAGCTTTGCCACCGAAGATCAGAAGGAAGGCATGGCTGCCTTTGTCGAAAAACGTCCGGCAGAGTTTAAAGGTAAATAAAACAAACACTTAAACCATTTTACGGCGCTAAAGAAGGCGTTTTCCGGATTATTTATGCCAAAGCACCCTCTCGCCGGTTGACTTTGCGCCGGAACCGCTTTAAAAACCGTGAAATCCTGTGGCTGCCGGGGATCCTAGTGATTCTGCCGTGCGCCGGGGGTCTGGCCAGAGAATACGCTCCGGCTTTATCGAGATAACATCTTTTAAAAACAGAAAGAGTACTTGAATGCCCGTCCATAAGTCTGCCAAAAAGCGCGTCCGCCGCAACACCCGTGTTGCTGAACAAAACAAAAGCCGCACGTCCCAAATGCGCACGTCTATCCGCAAGGTAGAAGAAGCGATTGCAAAAGGTGACGAGCAAGCAGCAACAGAAGCGCTGAAAGTAGCGCAGCCGAAAATCCAGCGCGGCGCAGACAAAGGCGTTCTGCATCAGAAAACCGCTTCTCGCAAAATTTCGCGTCTGTCCAAAAAAATCAAGACGCTGAAAACCGCGACCAAAAAATAATAAAGACCGGGTTCACCGGCACTCCTTTGTCAAAGAACGCCGCATGCTTCGCGGCGTTTTTTTGCGCGCCAATCGTGCCGCACAGAACACATACAAATAGAACGCTCTTCTGCCTCGCGCAGCGCTATTGCACCGTGATGAAGCGCCCGCTCAGGCCATCTCTCCGCAAGCGGCACAGGCGCATGCATCAAATGAATGCATGCTTTACGGCAGCCACGCAAAATATCCCCAGCG
>JAVEWI010000186.1:0-4344 GCA_034004625.1 Bdellovibrionales bacterium | reverse complement strand
GGCGTCAAGTTTAACCTTGCGATTACTTTAAACGCGCAGTGCAGAGCCTTTATTTAACGTTATGCAGCTGGCTGAGCTGGTTTGCGATGTTTTCAAACGCGTTGATCAAATCCTGATTACTCGGCGCGTTGAAATATTTTGTCTGGTCTGTTGCACATTGGCGGAACAGTTCACGCGTGGCATTGCTGATGCCTGATTGGAACGTAATCGTATAAATCGTTACGCCCGCATCCTTGGCGTTCTGGCACACGGTCATCATCTTCGTATTCAGCTGTGCCTGTGACAGGCCTGGATTTGCGCCATAGGCTGAATAAGTGCTCAACGGCTGGTTATCCCCGTCCGTCATCAGGATGATCGTCTTGCTCCAATCCGGATCGTCATATTCAGAACCACCGGTAAAAGGCGCCGTGGGCGACAAAACACGCCACCCCCAGACAAGTCCTACGTTAATATATGTATTACCGCTGGCGGCAAGGCCGTTTACCGCACTTTGCAGCGTACTCTGGTTATTGGTCAACGGCACAATACGGCTGACCGTGCAGCCCGTATTGGGGTTATTGTTGCTATAGGTACGGCAGCTGCCATTGCTGTTATATTGGCTGCAAATACGTGGGTAACGGTACATACCCCATTTCGGTGTTTCATCGTCACGCGTATCCAGCGGCGAAGACCGTTCAGTAATACAGCCGCGCCAGTTTGTGGTGGTGCCTGTAGTGCCGCTGTCATAGGTAATGGTCGATGCCGTTTTATAGGCATCTGTTGCAGGCCAGTTCACCAATGCGGAACCGGCAGAACCCAGATTGACCGTAGCGCTAAAAGGAACGATACCGACTTTCAGATATTCCGGATCGCTGATGCGACTGAACATGATATTCAAAAAGTTTGTCGATGCCGTGCGCAGGGCGTTGATGTTATTCCCCGCCATGGAACCTGTTACGTCAAGCACCAGCGCGACTTCCACACCGGCCAATTCGCGTTTCACAACGGTTTCCTGAAACACGTCAATATAATCATGCCCCAGAATACGCATGAATGTTGTCGGCACGCGGGCATTGCCCGCGACCCGCACGTTACCATCGCCAAAAGTCACACTGATGTCATAGGTTTCGCCAAGGCGGTCTTCCTGATAATTCGCATCAATAAAACGCTGCACCTGCACTTCGATTTCATCAAGCGTGCCGGTCATGCTGCCCGCAGCAAGGGCGGCCTTGTCCACCGCATTGCCCAGGCGGGATTTGATGTTATAGGCCTGCGCCAAATCCACCGCCACACCCGCCGCGCCAATAAACATGGGGATGGACAAGGCGAAAATGATGGCAGTGGCGCCGGATGTATCTTTGGCAAAAGACGCGGCGCGCTGCATCAGCCCTGAAAAAACCTTGCACGTAAAACCACCAGAGAACATTGCCCTACTCCCTTGCCACAAAAAGCCCCTTGCGCCCGCGCACATAGGCTTCCTCACTCATCACAAAATCATTCATCACATATCCCGCAAAAAACGGCCGGAATGTATAGCGCACCGTCACGGCAATCACGCCTTCGTTTTGCAGGCCAAGCCCTTCGCTGCGGGCAAGGACATTGTCATTTTCATCCATATTCACCGTCTCGCGCCAGCGAATGGTCGGCGTCAAAGCAGACCCTACATATTGAATACCGGCAATATCCACACCATAAGTATCCGTGTTATAGGGGGTCAGCGCCAAACGCCCCGCCACAATCGCATCATCTATCTGCGCATCGTTGGTCGCGCGGTCACGCGCCAGCAAATCCGCAATAATCTGGCAGGCATTGGTGACTTTCAGGTTGGCAACAAGCGCCGCGCCCATATCAATCATGCCGCATAAAATCATCAGCATGATCGGGAACAAAAAACCTGCTTCGATAGCGGCAACGCCGCCCTCGTCTTTCAGGCATCTTTTCATCCGGCGGCGGCTGAATATACGGCGCAGGGCGGACATGTTATTCCTCCCCGAAATTATAAGGTTCGGCTTTAATCACCGACATCGCGCTGTGAATAGACCAGTTCCGGCCCGGATCTCCCGTAATTAAACTTCCCAAAAACGGGGTCAGAAATTCGTAACGGTAAAAAGCCTGCACCAGCACAACGTCATTTGAGTTTCCGGTCGAAAACGGCGCGGGTACCAAATTACCGTCTTCGTCAAATTCGGGCTCGTAATTCTCCACACCCGCAAAAGTATTGTCGTCCAGACGGATGACTTCATATTGCACGCGGTCGCAGGGAATAACACGCTGGATATGGTCACATAGCGTGACGCGGAAAGTTTCTTCAGGATTTTCCGACAACTGTGCCTGCCCCGTACGCAATACGCGCGATGCAGAAGCAGCGCCGCCTTCCAAAACAGTGCCTGCCGCAAAATACATGGCAACCTCGATAATACCGATCAGCATCAGGAAAAAAGGCATGGCAATCAGCGCGAATTCCACCGCGGCAACACCGTCTTCTCTACGGCGCCATCTATGGAAGTGCCTGAACATCAATCCCAACCCCTGTCACAGTCCCCCGGCCCGCTATGCCATGCTGCGCGCATGCAGATTTGCGGGCTTTCCTGCTGTCCCTTGCTCCATTCTACGCCCGTTTGATTTAAAGACATCTTAACGGCAATGGAAAAACCTATAGAAGTCAAAAGCATGGATGTATCAACCTTCGCCCGGCGCGCGCGGACGTGCGGCATTCATGTCCGCCGCAATCTGCGGGCCCCATTTGCGCGCCAGTTCGCGCTGGCGCCGGTCAATATCCGCCAGACGGGTTTCGCCGCGTTTTGCCAAAATACCCGATACCATGCCCGGCACCTGAAAATACAGCACCCACCCCAAAACCGCCGCGGCATAGGCCAGCAACAAAGTTTTCGGCTGCAAGAGCAACGTGATCGCATGGTCGATTTTTCCGCCCATGCTCCAAAGCGTCAACCATGCCGGAACGGTTCCTGCAAAATTCAAGGCGCCCACAGTCAGGCCCGCTGTTTTATCAGGCTTGTTATCCACCAATGCCGCCACGAATGCAGGCAGCATGCAGCCGCAAAACAAAACCGTTGACGGAAAAAACACCACCGCCAAAATCAGCAATGCGAAGATGCTCAGCCGGAGGGAAAAAGGCATTTTTGCCGATGTTTTTTTCTGCGCCGCCATCTGCTCAGCTCCAGAAATAATGGTAAAGGATGGTCAGCAAAGCCGAAGCCGTGCCCAATACAGACGACACCAGCATTGCCACCTGCCGCCCGGCTGCAAGCCCGTAGGTCGCACGCCGCGCCAGTTGTTGTTCCAATGCCGCGCGCTCGCGCATCAAAATCGCAAATTCACGCCGCGCCTGCGCAAAGCGCACCTGATCATCCTGCACAATAGCGGCAGTATCGACCAGTTCCAGAAGCGCGCCGAGGTTACCGCCCTCTCCCGCCGCATTCAAACGGCGGATGATTTCCTGCCGCAAATCGCGGTCATAAAAACGCTCCACCGCCGGTTCCATCTGGGTCAGAATAACACGGGCCAGCGCCGGTACGGGCTGGGTGCGGAAACGCCGCTGTATCCCCGCCAATGTGCGCAAAATGCCAATCACCTGATATCCACGGTCATGCGAAATGACATGCCCCAGATGCGGGTCAATCACCTTGGGGTCGCGCACGGAAACAAAAGCAATCATATGCCTGTCCAGCAAAGGCTCCAAAGGCAAGCCGCGCTGCGCAATACGCTCCATCGCCAACAACATATGCCCCGGCGTCAGCACGTAATAATCGCGCAATATGGGACTCAGGCAGACAATTTCCTTGTTCAGCAAATAAACAATCCGCTCGATGCCATATCCCGGCATTTTCTGCGCGAGGAAATTGCGGCATTTTTCAAACAATGTCACAATCCCGCTGGCATCGGGAATTTCTTCGAAACGCTGGTTTACCCATCCATTGAACAATTGCAGGGAAACCAGTTCGGCATATTGCTGCACATCTTCGCCCCGCGCCATGGCATCGGCCAGCGCTGTGCCAAAACCTGCCGGAAAAACAGACAGGCTTTTATAACGCACCGGCGCGTAAGGGTCGAGCACTTGCGACAAATCAGCCACCACACGTTCGCGCGTGGCTCCGTCTTCTTTTTTCCAAAAGGTCGCAATGCGCGTTTCCAGATCGCGGTCTTCGAAATTCCGCTTCAGCCACAAATCAAGGCTGTCTTTTTCAACAAGCGCCGCGGTATCCGATATATGCGCCGCCAACGACATGGCAAGTGTGCGCAAGTCCCAGAACTTGCGGTCGCGGAAAACAAATGGCCGGCGCGCTTTCAGCACGTTATGCGTTTGCTTTGCGCTTAAACGCCGGCCTTCCAGCCAACGCTCCACAT
>JAVEWI010000185.1:0-4345 GCA_034004625.1 Bdellovibrionales bacterium | reverse complement strand
AGGCAGCCCCGCCGCCGTTAATCCTGCGGGGATTGTCGCCGCAGGCAGCCGCGCCAGATTGGCACCATAGGTAAAGGGCGTCCAGTCATCCCACAGATTGCCCTTGGCATCGCGCGGCATGTTGATACCGGCATCGAATGCCGCCATGGCCGTGGTCGGCGTCACCAGCACATCGTATTTATCCAAAAGCGATTTGAAATAAGCGCCGATATCCATACGCGCGCGTTCCGCCGCCAGATAATCATGCAGCGATAATTTTTCCCCTCGCCGCGCCCAATCCACCAAACGCGGGTCGGTCTGTTTTTTTTGCGCAAGGCTATAGCCTTTGAGCATATGCGCGGCGACGGCCATCCAATGTTTGTTAAACACGCCGATGATATCGGGCACATCCAGCGCAATCACATCAACCGTGCCCAGTTTGCGCAAATGCGCAATATTACCTGCCATCACCGCCGCCACATCGCGCGTCATTTTGACGTCGTTGATTTGCGGGGCATAGGCGATTTTCAATTTACGCGGCGGCGTATCAATCCCCGCGCTGAATTGCGGTTTTTCAAGCGGCAGGGCGTGCCAATCGGGCGTGGTGCCATCCGGCCCCGTATCTGCAATCACATCCAGCATCAGGGCACAGTCCGCAATACGGCGTGCTATCGGCCCCACGGCGGACAGGGTTGAAAACAAACTGGGCGGATAAGACGGCACAATGCCGGGGCTGGGTTTAAACGCCGCCACGCCGCAAAAACTTGCCGGAATACGCACGGACCCGCCCGCATCACTGCCCAGATGCAAAACCCCCATTCCCGCCGCCGCAGCAGCGGCCGCACCGCCCGAAGACCCGCCGGATGTTTTGGTATCATCCCACGGGTTGCGCGTGATGCCGTACAATGGACTATCCGTGACGCCCTTATGCCCGTATTCAGGCAAGGTTGTTTTGCCGAGGAAAATCGCACCCGCCGCCCGCAGCCGCGCCACGGGCAGGGAGTCCTGTTCCTGCGGCATGGCAGACGACAAGCGCGAGCCAAAACGTGTAGGCCAGCCGCGCACATGGAACCAGTCCTTGACCGATACCGGCACACCGTCAAGCACACCTTGCGGGCGGCCAGCGCGCCAGCGGCGGCTGGATGCACGCGCGGCGGCAATCGCCGCTTTTTCATCCACGAGGCAAAAAGCATTCAGCCGCGGGTTCTGGTCGCGAATCCTGTCCAGCACCGCCACAGTCACATCAAGGGGAGACAAATCACCCGCCGCGTAAAGATCCAGCAGCTGTCCCGCGTCCAAAGACGGCAAATCAGCCACTTTTTTTACGGGCTTTTTCAATGGTTTATGTTTAATCGCCATAGGGTTTTCCCCGCTTTTTTTGCAGATATGATAGAATATATTATTCACAAAAGAGTTTGTGCCTCTTTTGCGCTGCTGTATCAAGGACTTCACCTTATGACAGGTGAAACAGTGATTTTTAACGAGGGAGCCCCGCCAGTGAAACGCGTCCAAATCAAACCCGCCCTGCTGATTGCCGCCACCCTCGGCTTTGCCCTTTTCTGTGCCGCAGGCACCCCGCGCCTTGCCACAGCCTATGACGGATTAATGTCCGGCGGCGGCAGCTCTTCTTCGTCCGGCGGCGGATACGATGGTCTTTTGGCGCCCAGCCAGCCGAACAATACCGGCGGTGGCCGCGCCCCCGCGCAAGAACCCCCGGGTTACGAAGGCCTGATGCGCGGCAGCGTGCCGCAGCGCCCTGCCGAGCCCGCAGAACTTGATGACAGCAGCGCGCCCGCAACCGCAGCAACACCCGCAACACGGCAACCGGCAGGCCGCCAGCCCGCAGGCCGCCCCGCACAAACCGCAAAACCCGAACTGGCCATGACGCCGCGTCCGGGCCGCGTACGCGTGGGCCCCACCAACAGCGCGGAACAGTTGATGATGCTGGCCGCCTTGAACGGGCGCCGTCTTGATATGGAGCAAATCGCGCGCGCCAAAAAGCCTTCGCTGGAAATGATCGGCCTCAAAGACCCGCAGCAAATTCGTATCAACGGCATGCTGCCGATGGAATTGATGGCGAAAAACCAGGTTGAGCGCGTCCTGGCCAGCGTGAATAACCCGAACATCCCCGAAGAAATGCGCCGCACCAATGCCCGCAACGGTTACAGCAGCCTGATGGCGCTGGCAGACGGTATCATGAGCCGCCGCGCCATCCCGACAGAAGCTTTCCGCAATTACGGTTTCAGCGATACTTTCCTTGCCGAGGAAAAAGAAGCCAATGAACGCGCGCTGGCCCGTTTCGAAGAAGCTTTCAAAGTACTGCGCCCGTTACAATAATTCCGTGCAAAGAGCGCGGTAACGACAGCGCGCTGCACGGCCTTAATAGACCGCCCGCTTTAAACGAAAGGATTTCACAATGGCATTTCGTTTCCTCTTGTCCGGCAAAACATACGGCATCGCCATGCTCGGCCTTGCCGCTTTTCTGACTGCTGCGCCGCAGAGCCCTGCACAAGCACAAGGATACGAAGGCCTGATGGAATCACAACATGATACCTACGGCATCCCGTCCCGGGGACAAGGCAACCAAGACGGCGGCGGTTACGACGGACTGGTCGGCTGGCAAGCGCAGCAAAGCGCCACAAACCCCTATGGCACGACGCCTTCCGGTGACATTTATCAATACGTGCGCGGCAGTGCCGCATCGATCGGAGAGCAACGCGAATTGCAAAAACAAGCACGCGAGCTGCAACGCCAGCAGCGCCAGCAACAAATACTCGATGGCAACCTGAAACGCGCGGCGGATTTGCAAAGCAAACTGGATGAGGAAAATCAGGCCCGCCAGATGAAACTACTGGAACAGCAGGCGGAAATCATGCAGCGCATGCAACGTCAGCAGCAACAGCAGCAACGCCGGTAAAAGCCCGCCGCTACATGCGGAATACAGAATAATTTAAACAGATATTATGCCGCGCCCTGATAATTGCACGGCGTGCAGCGCACGACTTCGTCGTCTTTGGTTTCATAGAACATGATGATCCCGCGCCCGATGGCTTCGTCCAGATAGTCCTTGCGCAGGTCTTTGAGCACCGCCGATTTTTCTGCAGCAGTAATCAAAACATCCCGCGGATTATCGGGACTGACCCTGAATTGCGCAGGCACTTCGATCCCCCCGTCGAAAACCGCCAGTCGCGGCATCAAAATGGTAACCCCCGTGCGCACGGCGAAGACAACTTCATAATTGCTAATGATTTCAGCCATTTCCACTTCTCCCCCTCTTACTTTAGCTGAGTCTGTCTTAAAAAAGTGTTTTCGTATAAGATCAATCCATGAAAACAAAGGATAAAATCTGCTGCGCCGCGCTGCCGAGCGCGTTTGAAGCCGCCCTTGCCGAAGCTTTTGGCAAAACCGCCGATTTTTCCGCTGATCCTGTCGGTGCCGATCTTGTTTTCTATGCCGCAGGCAGCGCAGCGCCCGCCGGACTGTCCCCTGCCGTGCCGCGCCTGATACTGGATCTGCGCCAGACGCAACGTCTGGGCAGCTTATTGCGCCGCGCGCGCCAGATGATAGATACACCGGCTTTTTATCTGGAAGACATCACGCTGGGCCCTGCCGTTTTTCAGCCGCAGGAAAAAAACATCCGCTTGCCCGGCTACGCCCCCACCGCGCTGACCGACAAGGAAGTGGATATTCTCCTATGCCTTGCACGGCTGCATGGAAACGCCCTGAAACGCGAAGATTTGCTGCGCCATGTCTGGCGCTACCAACCGGGTGTGGATACACATACACTGGAAACCCATGTTTATCGCCTGCGCCAAAAACTTGCCGCCATGGGCGGACTTGAAAATTTATTGATAACCGATGAAGACGGCGGTTACCGCTTGTCGGTATCGCCCTTGCCTGCGGCGGTTGATGCGCCGGACGAAGCCTGAACGGCCATATCTTGTGCGGCCTGCCATGCGGCAATAATTTTTTCGATTTTCATTTTCTGTTTTTCGCTGGCACGTACATCTTCAATCACATGATCGACACCGGCAAGATCCAGATGCCGCGCCGGGCGGCTTTCAATCACTATATCCCCAAGCCCCAGGCGTTTTTGCAGCATGGTTTTATGCGTGCGCAGCGCCGCCACGCTGCGATAGTGCACGCGAATGGGATCGCGCAATATAATATTCTCGATAAACGACAAATGGTCAGGATAAAAATCGTAATGCACAAAACGGCAATTGATATAGGCCACAAAAAACTGCGGGGCAATCACCAGCATAAAAACAATAAAAATACCCGCCACATAAGAAACAAAGGCCGGCAAGTCCCAGAGTTTTGCGCCCAGTTGCGCGGCTTCAGGAGATAAAAAAACAAGCAGCAA
>JAVEWI010000184.1:0-4357 GCA_034004625.1 Bdellovibrionales bacterium | reverse complement strand
TTGAGCGCCAGCATCAGCCCCGGGCCGGCCAGCCCCAAAACCAGTGTCCCTGCAAACAGCATCAGCCAGTTATTGATTTCGCGGCTTTGGATGACTTGTCCGCGTTTGCGGGCTTCTTCCAGTTTTCGGGCGGTGGGTTCTTCGGTCTTTTGACTTTTGTCTGTATTGTCTTCGCCTTCGGCCATGTATTCCCCTCCTACAGGCCGAGCAGGCGCGAAAGGGCGCCCGCGTAATTGTTTAGCCAATACAGCATGCCTGCGGACAGAACCATGGTCAGCACCACAAGGCTCATGAGAATCTGCACCGGCAGGGCGAGAAAAAAGATCTGGATTTGCGGCATCAAACGCCCGAGCAGGCCAAAGGTAATGTTAATCAAAAGCCCCACCACAACAAAAGGCATTGCAATTTGAATACCCGTGGCAAAGGCCGTGGATACCGCCCGGGCGATGATGTCGGAGACAGAACCCAGATCGGGAAACAACCCCTGCGCCGGAAACAGGATATAACTGTCCGCCACCGCCGCCAGCAGGAAGTGGTGCAAATTGGTGATAAAGATTAACGTCAGCCCCAAAAGCGAATAAAGCGCGCCCACCAAAGACCCCTGCGTTGCCGTGGCGGGGTTGAAAACCATGGCATTGGCAAAACCGGCCTGCAGCGAAATGGTGGCACCCGCTGTATCAAGCGCGGAGACAAGAATGCGCATGACCGTGCCGATAAAAATACCGATGAAGGCTTCGGACAGCAGCAGAATAATCAAGGCAGGCGTGCTGGCCGGTATGGCGGGCAGGGCGGTCGATAAAACCGGCGTCAGCACAAAACAAAACGAGATGGTAAAAAGCAAACGTACCTGCGGCGTTACGAAACTGTCGCCAATGCCGGGCATCAGCATGATGGCAGAGCCAAAACGCATGAAGATCAGCAAAAAAGCAAAAAGGTTGCCGACGACGATTTGTTGAAGCAGGGATTCCATGACCCCGCGGCCTAGCTGATCCCGACGATTTTGTCGGCGATTTTTTCGGTAAAGGCGATCAAAGCCTGCGCCATCATGGGCAGCAGCAGGAAAATGGCCAAAAAGATGGTGATGATTTTCGGCACAAAGGCGAGGGTCATTTCCTGAATTTGCGTCAACGCCTGAATAAGCGCGATGATGAGGCCCGTGACCAGGCCGATCATCATAATAGGTCCTGCGATCTGGATGACCAGCAGGATCGCTTCGCGGGTGATGTCGATGATTTCTGCTTCGTTCATCCGGCGGGGCCTTCAAGGTGTTATGCAGTTGCCCGTCCGGTCAGACCGCCACAAAAGTGGCAAAAATCCGTCAGATCGGGGTGCGCATGATTTCCTGATAAGCTTGCACCACTCTGTCGCGTACCGCAAGAACTGTGTTCAAAGCGACTTCGGCATCGTTCACGGCTTGCAGCACGTCCGTCATATCGGCCTGCCCCAGCAGGGCGGATGCGGAGGTTTTTTCCGCGCGGTGCTGGCTGTCAATCGCGGTCTGGGCGGATTGTTTCAGGATTTCGCCAAACGACGGCGCGCCCGCGGGGATGGCATTGCCCTTGGCCACATCGGTGGCGCCGCCGCCCTGTACCTGTTTCAGGGTATTCAGATAAGCGCCGGCGGCGTCATTGATGTTTACCATATCCGTAATCCTTTTTTGCTTACTCTATTATATCATCCGCGCAGCAAATCGACCATGCGCATCAACATCGCGCGCGACATTTCGATAACGCCAAGGTTCGCTTCGTAAGAACGCTGGGCTTCGCGCATGTCCATCATCTCGATCAGGCTGTTCACGTTGGGGGTGCGGATGTACCCAAGCTCGTCCGCGGCCGGATGGTTGGGGTCGTATTTGGTGGTGAAGTCACTTTTATCGGGGCTGATGCGATCGACTTCCACATGGCGGACGCCTTCGGCGCGGTCCAGGGCATTTTTAAAAGTCACCACCTGACGGCGGTACGGATCAGCACCGGGGGCAGAGGGGGTGGTATCGGCGTTGGCAAGGTTTTCTGAAATAACCTTCATGCGCACGCCTTGCGCTTTCATCCCCTTGGCGGCCAGTGCCATTGCTTTGACGAGATCCATTTTAAACTCCCGTTACTTAACCTGTGATCTTATTGCGATCTGATAGCTGTTTTCAGCAAATCAATGTTTTTTTGGTACAAATTGGTAATGAAGCGATGGTCGGTATAGGTTTCGTTCATTTTCAACAGCTGTTCTTCCAAAACCACGGCGTTACCAGCGGGGGCGACTTCATAGGTCTTTTTTTGCTGCTTTTCCTGTGCGCTAGAGGCAGAACCTGCCGCGCCACCTAAATTCATATGGCCTGCGTTGGTCACGGCGAGCCCTGCAGCGGCGGATCCCATATTGCCCGCGCCCATGCCGACAATGCCTGCCCCGAGTGAAAGCGAACTGGAGGATTTTGACAGTATCGCCTTGAAATTAATGGGTGTTATTTCGTTTGGGCGGTAACCGGGGGTATCCGCATTGGCGATGTTCTGGGCGATGACTTTCTGGCGTTCTTCCAGCCAGTCCATTTTCTGCACCATGGCATTCAGCAATGTCAGATTTTGAGTGGTCATTTTTTGCCCCTTCGCACATGTCCTGCACAGTATCTATGCAAGCACCATGCCATAATGACTGTGACAGTCTTTTTCCCCGATCCAACTATAGCACAGGCGATTCGCGCTTGGGGAGTTTCTTTGTTTACGCTGCATTTATCACGTTAAGCTTTTGTTCATTTTTGCTAGAGTGGGGGCAGCCGGATACGGCATGTCATTCCAAGAGGCTCCCTCATGACTGCGGACAGCGAAAACGATACGCCGGAGAAAAGCCGCCGCGCCGCCGCCGTCGCGCTCAAGAAATATGGAATAGAAGAAAGCGCCCTGCCCAAAGTGGTGGCGGCGGGCTATGGTAAACTGGCCGAACAGATTGTGGAAATGGCTTTCCAGAACGGCGTCAAGGTGCGGGAAGACAAAGACCTCGCCCAGATGCTGGCCGCCATCGAAATCGACAGCGAAATTCCATCCGAAGCATTGGTCGCCATTGCCGAAGTGCTGGCCTATGTTTACAAAACGAATGGAACGTATCAATCTAGCAAAAGCGACAACAAGGACACGCCAGAAAATGACCAACATTGAAACACCCGAAACCGGCGATATTTCGCAGGAACTTAAAACCGTTTTGGATTACGTCAAAGATTGTGACCGCCGCGTGCATTTGGGCGAAATCATGGATCTGGACGGGCTGGACGATAAAGTCATGAAAATTTGCGATCGCGTGGCGTCTTTGACGCAAGACGAAGCGCAGGTTTACGAAGACCAGATGACCACCCTGATTACCGAGCTGGAAAAACTGGCCAAGACCATGCAGGCCCAGCAGGAAAAAATCGACGGCGGGAAAGCTTAATATATGGACGCCGGCATCGACAGCACCGAGATGTATCTGAAGGTTGTTTTCTCCTTCGCCTTTGTGGTCGCGCTGATGCTCGGCTTTTCATGGCTGCTGCGTAAATTGGGCATCGCATCGCCCGGTATGATGCCGGGGGCGAAACGCCGTTTGAAAATTGTGGAACATCTGGCGCTGGATACGCGCCGCCGTCTGGTATTGGTGCGCCGTGACGATCGCGAACATTTGATTGTGATCGGCGGGCAGGGCGGCGATTTTCTGGTCGAAACCGATATTCCCGCCCCGCCGGAAAAACAGCCGGCACCGCAAGACATTCCCCAGCAAGAGGATACAGCCCATGCAGGCTAGGAAAACGCGTTTCGGTCTTTTGACTTTGGCGCTGGCCTTGCTTGCGGGGCTATGTGCGGTTTTTCTGTCGCATGACGCGGCGGCGCAAAGCCTGACGCTTAATCTGGGCAATGCCGCAACCGAAGGTGCCGCAGATGGCGCAGGCGGAGGCGGTGGTTCTGTTGCCACGCGCGTGGTGCAGCTGGTGATGATGCTGACGATTTTGTCGCTGGCGCCCAGTATTTTGATGATGATGACATCCTTCACCCGCATTGTGGTGGTGTTGTCGTTTTTGCGTACCGCCATTGGCGCGCAGCAAACGCCGCCCAATACGGTTTTGGTCAGTCTGGCCATGTTCCTGACGCTTTTTATTATGATGCCGACGTTTCAGGCGGCCTACGATCAGGGCATCCGCCCTATGATGAACGAGGAAATCAGCGAAATCGAAGGCGTGGAAAAAGCCGCCGCGCCGTTCAAGGAATTTATGCTGAAACATACGCGTGAAAAAGACCTCGCCCTTTTCATGAACCTCAGCAAAACCGAAGAAGTCGAAGACCCCATGGCCGTGCCCATGCAGGTGGTTATTCCGTCTTTTATGATTTCGGAATTGCGCCGCGCGTTT
>JAVEWI010000183.1:0-4360 GCA_034004625.1 Bdellovibrionales bacterium | reverse complement strand
GCACACCTGTCAGATGCGCAACGACCGAGCCGTAAGAGCTGGCAATTTCCATGCGCACCGGCACCCTGGGGCCATTTTCTTCCAGCTGCGCCATCCAGATGGTGGGCGGTTTTTTGCGCGCTTCGGTATGGTTTTGTACGGCCATCCACCCGCGTTTGGCGTCGTCTTTTTTGAAACCGGCCACGGGTTCGACTTTCAACGTGCAGCGCAGGGTATCACCGCGATAGGCGGAATATTTGCTTTTTGCCAAAGTTTCAACGCCGTCATCGTGCAGCGTGATATTGAAACGGCGTTTGCCGTCGAATACCGGAAAACTGCCTTCGCACTTGGATGTCTGGCCCGTGTGCTGGAACATTTGCAGCGCGCCGGTCAACATATCGACGGCATCGGTTGTCAGGGCGGGGTCAAAATCTTTTTTGACCTTGGTTTGGTTATTTTCATGCGTGGTGGTTTTCAGCACGTCGCCTTTGGGCGAAAATTGCATTTCGGTGACTTTTTCGTCTTTTTTCCAGCTGCTGCGCGATGTGTGCATGGTGGGCACGGGGCTGCCGTTTTTGGCAAGGCCGGACGTGGCATAGGTCGCTTCCCACGGGAAGAGGGAGCCGATGGTGCCCTGAGTTTTTGCTTTCAGCGACAGGTCATAGGCCTTGGGGTCCAGATCCATGTCAAGCAGCGCGGACAGCGCCTTGAACCCGCCCGCATAAACGTCATAGGTCAGGCCGAGTTTTTTGGGCTCTTCAATTTCAAAACGCAGGCTGGCGTTTTCAAAAGACGCACGGGCAGCGGCGCTGTGCAGCGCCAGCGTGGCGGCAAAGAAAAGGCAGGTCAGGGATTTGAAAAAAGTTCTGGTCATTTTTCGTTCTCCGAAGCTATTTCGGGTTCGTTTTATCTCTGACGTTGTTATTTTTAGCGCCTTTGGCGAAATCTGGCAACCTGCGGCCTTTTGTGGCTTTGTGCCTTGTTTGTGGAATATCTGGCATCTTTTGCATCTGCTACTATATTAGCCCGTGAAAAACCGATACAGACAAGAGCCAGATACAGAAGAGAGCCAGATACAGAAGAGAGCCAGATACAGAAGAGAGATAGTGTCCAATCTCCGATAAACAACCAATATGGGCGCCAAGGTATCAAATTTATGAAAAACAGTCAACCGCAAAATCCAGCAAATCCGGCGCTTTCGGCCAATACTACAGGGGGCTGCTGCGGCACCAAACCTGCCGCGGCACCGGTGGTAAATCCTGCAAAATCAACGGATTCATGCTGTTCTTCGGCGGTTAAGACTGTGTCTTCCTGTTGTGACACGGATGAAACGGCAAAACCCCGCACGGATTGGGTGTTTTGGGGCAGTCTTTTGATTGTCGCGCTTGGGTATATCGCGGGGCTGGTTTTGTGGTTCGGGCAGGGCGGGGCAGACCCTATGAACCATGCCGATCACGCCGCCCATACAATGTCGGTACATGGTGTGGGGCCGGTGCATGGCGCGGGGGTGGGGGCGACGCTGCATTTATTCGCGCAGGGCGTTTTTGACCTGATGAACGTTATGTGGGTCGGCGTTGTGGCGGGGATTATCGCCATGGGGTTCCTCAGCCGTATTCCGCGTGATTTTGTGATGGCGGCGCTGGGGTCTGGCCGCGGAGTGCAGGGGATTGTGCGTGCGGCGGTGGCCGGCGTGCTGCTGGATTTGTGCAGCCATGGTATTTTGATGGTGGGGGCAAAATTTTACGAACGCGGCGCGACCATCGGACAGGTCATGGCGTTTTTGATTGCCAGCCCGTGGAATTCTTTTTCGCTGACCTTGGTTCTGGTCGCCTTGATCGGGCTGAAATGGACGGTGGCTTTTATCGTTATTTCGATGTTGATCGGCATTGTCACGGGGGTTGCGTTTGATGCATTGGTGGCACGCGGCGTTTTGCCCGCCAATCCCAATCACCGTCCCATTTCCAGCGGTTTCCAATTCTGGCCGGCCGCGAAAAAAGGCATGGCAGAGGTCAAATGGACGCCTGCTTTTGTCTGGAACACGCTGGTGATCGGGTTCAAGGATTCCAAGATGATTTTGCGCTGGTTGTTTATCGGCCTTATCATTGCGGCGGGTTTGCGCGCGGGCGTGAATGACGCCATGTTTGCCGCGTGGTTTGGCCCGACGATGTTGGGATTGGCTGCCACCTTGCTGGCCGCGACGATTATCGAAGTTTGCTCCGAAGGCGCCGCGCCGATTGCGGGGGATTTGTTTGGGCGTGCAGGTGCCATCGGCAACAGCTTTACGTTCCTGATGGCGGGCGTCGCCACGGATTACACCGAAATCATGGTACTGCGCGAAGCGACAAAATCGTGGAAAATACCTTTGTTCCTGCCGCTTTTGACGGTGCCGCAGGTTTTGGTGATTGGCTATATCATGAACCAGTTCGGCGGATAAACGCGCGCGGCCTTATTCCGCGAATTGCGCGTAAAATTCCGCCGCTGTCAGGTTTTCCGTTTGTTCGGCAAAACTGTATCCGGGGTGTTTTTTGTCAATAAAGCTTTGCGCGTGCAGCGTCATGCCGTGGGTGCCGTTAAACAGCCCCAGCGGCGGGTAGCAATGCCCGTTTTCTTTCAGCCGGTAAAACAGATGCGTGCCGCAGGTTTTGCAAAACCCGCGCTCCGCCCAGTCGGATGAACTGTAAACGGTGACGTTGTCTTCGCCCGTGATGCGCAGGGTGTCATCCGCTTGAAAAGCCAGCGCAGGCCCGCCGCCCCATACGCGGCAAATGTCGCAATGACAGGCGTGAAACGTGCCTGTCTTTGCCTCCGCCGTAACAGATACTTTACCGCAGAGACATTGACCGGATAACATATGCGCCGCCATAAATCAGGCTACCTTGGCGGTGCAGGTTTTCATGCTGCTTTTGAACACATCAATCACGCGGATGGTGTCTTCACGCTGCGGGCTGGTGGAAATAACAGCGGCGGGGACGCCGGTTAATTCTTCCAGACGTTTGATATAGGCGCGGGCATTCGCGGGCAGGTCTTCCAGCTTGCGCACACCTTCCAGTGATGTTTGCCAGCCGGGCATTGTTTCATATACGGGCTGCAATTTCGCCTGCAAATCCTGCGATGCGGGGATGTAATCGTAATGCACGCCGTCTGCCGTATAGCCGGTGCAGATTTTGATTTCCGCCAGCGTATCCATGACGTCGAGTTTCATGAGCGCGATGCCCTGAATCCCCGCGACTTTCACCGCTTGGCGCACTTGCACGGCATCAAACCAGCCGCAGCGGCGTTTGCGTCCCGTGGTGGTGCCGAATTCATGCCCGCGCGCGCCCAGCGTTTCGCCGGTATCGTCGAACAATTCAGTGGGGAAGGGGCCTGATCCGACGCGCGTGCTATAGGCCTTGGTAATGCCCAGTACAAAGCCCAATTGGTCGGGCCCGACGCCGGTGCCCAGCGCGGCTTGTGCCGCCGATGTATTGGATGATGTGACAAAAGGATAGGTGCCGTGGTCAACGTCCAGCATGACGCCCTGCGCGCCTTCGAACAAAATGGTTTTGCCCGCCGCGCGCGCTTCGTCCAGCACTTTCCAGCTGGGGCGGATAAACGGCAGCAGTTTTTGCGCGATGTTTTGCAGATAGGATACGAATTCCTGAATATCCAGCTCCGCCGCGCCAAGGCCGCGCAACAAGGCGTTGTGGTAAAAAATTTGTTTTTCCAGCTTGTCTTGCAACGTGTCCGGATGCGCAAGGTCGCACATGCGCAAACCGCGGCGGCCGGTCTGGTCTTCGTACGCGGGGCCAATGCCGCGCCCGGTGGTGCCGATTTTGTTTTTGCCGCGCGCTTCTTCGAATGCTTTGTCGAGCGCGCTGTGCAGCGGCAAAATAACCGGCGCATGTTCGGAAATAATCAGGTTGTCGGGCGTGATGGTGATGCCCTGCGATTTCAGGCGTTCGATTTCTTCGAGCAGGGCAGAGGGATCAACCACAACGCCGTTGCCGATGACCGACAGCTTGCCGCGCACAACGCCCGAGGGCAGCAGGTGCAGTTTGTAAACTTTTTCCCCGACCACGAGGGTATGGCCGGCGTTATGCCCGCCCTGATACCGCACCACAATGTCGGCTTCGGCGGCGAGCCAATCGACGATTTTCCCTTTGCCTTCATCGCCCCACTGCGAGCCGATCACGGTAATATTTCCCATATTCCATATCCTTTTCTGTGGTTTGGTCTGCAATTTGGCGACAACCCTCTCTGGATAGCATCTGAGGCGGCGTAAAAACACGGAAATATTTAATAATATCAGCAAAAAGACTCTTCGGAATCACCCGTCCTTCGCGCTATTCTGGTGGGAATACAAGCCGCACAGCGCAAAGGCAGACAGGGGGTTGAGAAAACC
>JAVEWI010000182.1:0-4364 GCA_034004625.1 Bdellovibrionales bacterium | reverse complement strand
TTCCAGCATGATTTTCATGGCGGCCGCGCGCACGTCGTCATCGGTCGCGGTTTTCATGCCGGTCGCGGTTTCAAGTTCTTTGCGGTTCGGGGTAATCACGGCGGCGCCGCGGTAACGGCTGAAATCACTGCCCTTGGGGTCGACCACCACGGGTTTGCCGTGTTTTTGTGCGATGGCGATGATGCCTGCAATCAGGCTATGGGTCAAAACGCCTTTGTTATAGTCGGACAAAATCACCACGCCGCAATCGGGCATAGCTTGTTCTGCGGATTGCAGCAGAGCGGCTTCTACATCCTTGCCAATCGCCTGCGCTTTTTCGCGGTCAACGCGCAGCATCTGCTGCCCGCCGCACACAAAACGGCTTTTGACCGTGGTGAAACGGTCGGCGGCGGTGGCGAGCGATGCGGTAACGCCGATGTGCCCCAATTGGTCTGCCACTTCGCGCCCGTTCAGGTCGTCGCCCACAACGGCCAGCAAATGCGTATGCCCCGTGCCGATGGCGGCAATATTGGCCACCACGTTGCCCGCACCGCCCAGCATATGTTTTTCACGTTCGACCAGAAAAACGGGGATGGGCGCTTCGGGTGAAATGCGCTCCACGCTGCCGTAAACAAAACGGTCCATCATGACATCCCCGATGCACAGCACGCGGGCTTTGCCCAAAGCGGAAAGGGTATCGGTCAGCAATTGTCTGTCGGTCATATCTGTGGGCTCGGTCTGGTTAACGGGTTTGTTTCCGGTTGTGACGGGCGGGGCGATTTTTGCCGCTTTTGCGCCCCCTGTATAGCACAGAAAAAGAGTGCCTGTTTATGCCGGAATAGCGTTTAACATATTATTTTCGCCTCTTCAAGCCGAAAACCGGATGCGGATTCACCACTTGTTAACTGTTATGCATAATAATAGGGGCAAGTCGCATGTGGCAAACGCCGGTAAAATTCCGGCCATCAGGCAAGGGCGAGAGGCAAAGACATGTTGCAAACCACCCCAGGGCAAGAAAATTCCCAAGCTATTCCAGATGCTTATGCTGCGCGCGGGCTTGCGGGTGAACGTCCCGCCGCCGCCGCGCCCCGCCGCCGCGGGTTTATCCGCCGCGTCAGTGGCTCTTTCCGTACCTACCGCCTGGGTGATTTGATGGTGGCTGCGGGCCTGCTGACCGAAGAACAATTGCAAAAAGCGCTGGCGGTTCAATCCGCCCGCCGTCAGCCTCTGGGCCGTATTCTGGTCGAAGAGGGGTATATTACCGCCGTCCAGCTGTACCGCAAACTGGGCGAACAGTGGTGCATCAAAACATCCGCCGCCGGTGTTGCCTTTATGCTGCAAACCTTCACACCCAGCGCGGCGCGTGCCGATGACAATACCCATGTGCGTCTGGCAGCGGCTTTTTCGCCCGCGGCGTCGCAGCCGGTGCAAAAAAAGCTGGAGCGTCCGAAACTGTTCGGGTCGATGGAAATCCGCTCCAACGATATTTCCGCCTTTACCAAATGGACGACCGTCATGGCACGGTTCGAACAGCAAATGAAAACCGCCGGCAACGATGCGCAGATGCAGGCATGGAAAGCCAAGCTGCAATCTTTGGGCGATGCCTCCACGCGTGAAAAAATCGCGGCGGTGAATACCTATATCAATCAGGTCAGCTATGTCGAAGACATCAAGAATTACGGCCAGTCCGATTATTGGGCGACGCCGGTTGAATTCTTCCGCAAAGGTGGCGACTGCGAAGATTTCGCGATTGCCAAATACGCATCCCTGCGCGCGCTGGGTTTTACGACCGACCAGCTGCGCATCAATATCGTGCAGGATAAAATCAAGAATATCGCCCATGCGATCCTGATCGTTTATACCGAAGACGGCACCTATGTGCTGGATAATCAGGATAAACGCCTGCGCCATGCCGCCGAAGTCACGCGTTATCAACCCGTGTTTTCGATCAATGCCACGCATTGGTGGATGCACCGCATGCCGGCTTCGGGCGCGAATTCCTAAATTGGGACAGGGTCTGGCTTAGCGGGATTCGTCTCTGCCAAAACCGCCGCGCTTTTTTTCTGTGACATATTGGTAAAGCGGGTGATGCGGGCCGGCGGTTTGTGCCAGCGCGTTTTTCAGCGTGTCATAGTCCAGAAAATCCGGCGCGATATAGCACAGATAATTTTCCTCCGGCTTTTCTGCATATGCCTGTTCTTTGCTTTGCAGCAGGACGCAGGTGATGATGGAAAGGCGGAAGGCGTGGCAGGCCGCGATGTCTTCCCATCTGGTATAGAGTTGATGGATACCGGACAGGCTGTGCCCCTGTATGCCGCCGCGGTAGAGGCGCACCGGCAATGCCTTGCACCCCCAGAATGTTATCAGCAGGGCAAGCCCTGCAATCATCATCGTGAGGGCGGCGGGCGAAAATGCGCGCAAGGCAGGTACGGCGGCAATAATGATCGCCACAAAAAAAGCGATCAGCACCAGCACCAGAATATAACTTTTCCAAAAAGCATATTCGAGCGTGGCGACAAGTTCGCCGAGGTCTTCTGCACGGGGCGGGTTTTGCATGGAGTTTTGCGTAGGATTTTGCGTCATGGGCTTTATGCTCCTTGCCGCGGCGCGGGTTTATTCAACCCATGCAATGCGCAGGATATTGGTCGCGCCCGGCGTGCCAAACGGAACGCCCGCGGTAATCACCACACGTTGGCCTTTGGCGGCGATTTGTTTTTCCTGCGCCAGTTCGACTGCTTTTTGCACCATGTCGCCGAAATTATCCACGTCTTCGGTTTCCACGGGATAAACGCCATAAGATAATTGCATGCGGCGCGCCACGGCCAAATTGGGCGTCAGGCACATGATGGGCACGGTCGGTCTTTCGCGTGCGGTACGCAGCGCGGTGGAGCCGGACGTGGTGTAATTCACAATAGCAGCGGCGCCAATGGTGGTCGCCACATCCGATGCGGCCGATGTAATGGCGTCGGACGGCGTGCTGTCCGGATCGGGGTGCTCTGCATCCATGATTTTGCGGTACAGGTCATCGACTTCGACGTCGGCGGCGATGCGGTCCATGATGGATACGGCTTCCAGCGGGTATTCGCCCGATGCGGTTTCGGCAGACAACATCACGGCATCCGCGCCGTCGTAAATGGCGGTGGCCACGTCCGATGCCTCCGCCCGTGTGGGGCGGGGGGATGAAATCATGCTTTCCAGCATCTGGGTTGCGATGATGACGGGCTTGCCCGCCTGACGGCAATAACGCACCACGCGTTTTTGCACGCTGGGGACTTTTTCCGCGGGGATTTCAACGCCCAGATCCCCGCGTGCCAGCATGACCGCGTCGGACAGGTCGATGATCGCCTGCAAATGTTCGATGGCAGATGGTTTTTCCAGCTTCACCATGACTTTGGCGCGGCCGTCGATTAACTTGCGCGCTTCGGCCACGTCCTGCGGCGTTTGCACGAATGACAGGGCAATCCATTCCACGCCCATTTGAATGGCGGCTTCCAGATCGCGGCGGTCTTTTTCGGTCAATACGGATACTTTGAGCAGCACGTTGGGCAGGTTCACACCCTTGCGGTCAGACAGGCGTTTGCCCGCGATGACTTCGGTTTCGACAAAATCTTTGCCCTTTTTCACGACATGCAAATGCACTTTGCCATCGTCCAGCAAAACGTCGGCGCCTTCGACCAGCACGTCCAGAATTTCCGGATGCGGCAGGAAAACACGTTGTTTGTCGCCCGGCGCGGGGTTGCTGTCGAGCGTGATGCGCATGCCTTTTTCAATATCGACAAAACCGTCCTTGAACGTGCCAAGGCGCAGCTTGGGCCCTTGCAAATCGGCAAAGACGCCGATGGGGCGGCCGACTTCCTGTTCAATCACGCGGATGATGTCGAGACGTTTTTTGTGGTCTTCATGCGTGCCGTGGCTGAAATTCATGCGGAAAACATCCGCGCCGGATTCAAAAAGCGCGCGTACCATTTCCGGCGTCGATGACGCGGGGCCTAATGTGGCGACAATTTTGGTTTTGCGGTTGCGTTTGAAGCTCATGGGTTTTTGTCCGCTTCTGTAAGGTGGATTCCGGCTTCGGGTGAATCTCCGAAAGATGCGCCTATAGAAGCATTTTTGCAGGTTATGGCGCAACCGGTAATGCGCCGCGAGGGCGTGTATTTTGCCATAAAGGCCAGATGCTTTTGACAGCCGCCTTCGACAGGCCTATGAAAGAAAGAAAAGGATAAAACCGATGCCCCATACCTATACCGTCACCATCCGCGAAACGCATATCGACAGCCTTGGCCATGTGAACAATGCCGTTTACCTGACCTTGTTCGAAGAAGCGCGGTGGGAATGGATTACCACGGGCGGTTATGGTGTGCGCGAAATCCGGCAATACCAGCAAA
>JAVEWI010000181.1:0-4399 GCA_034004625.1 Bdellovibrionales bacterium | reverse complement strand
CTGGTGATTGTGCTGTTTTACAGCGCGCCGTTTATCAAAAGCACGGGGATGCCGCCCGCCGATGTTAAATTGATGACGGTTTTTGGTTTTGCCATGGCGTTTTTCGTGGCGGATATGGTGGGGCATTTCCGTGCGGTGCGTAATGGTTTCATCGATGTATTGATGCCGCTTGTCCTTGCGCTTTTCCTGACGGTCTGGATTGTGCAGGTTTCCGCGCCGGATGTACGTCCCTTGTTCCTGATGTCATGGGCGGCGGTTTTCCTGCTCGGCTCCGGCATTCTGGTGCGCCGTACGGGGGCAAAACTTGTATTCTATACCTATCTGAGCGTGGCGGTGGCCTTGATTGTGGCAACAACCGTGGTTGAAATGCGCGGCGTGACTTTGGTCTGCATGCTGGCCGCGGAATCCGCGGCGCTGACGCTTTTGTGCTGGCATGTCATGCGCAGCCGCGCGGCAACGCAGGCGTCGGTTTATACCATGCTGATCCCGCTTTTTGCGGCTTTGGGTGAAATTGAACCGGCAACATGGGGGCATAATCCGTTTAATGCGCAGGTTTTGATGCTGCTGGTGCTGGCTGCGGTCACGCTGGGGCTTGCCGGCCATTTTCACCGTTTGCAGCGGCAGGCACCGGATGTGGATGTGCCGGCCAAAATCGGCGAAATCACATTCTGGATTGGCGCAGGGTCGCTTTGTGCTTTTGGCGCGCTCTGGATTTTCCTGCATGCCCTGATGCCCAGCGCGCCCTTTGCTATTGCGGTTGCGATGATTATTTATACCCTGATCGGCATTGTGGCCTATGTCGCAGGGCATCGCAGGGACAGTGCGTATATGTCCCGTTATGGCGCTTATTTGCTGGCGCTGGTTCTGGGGCGTTTGCTGCTGGTTGATCTGCCGGGCATGCCTGTTGCGGCGCGCGTGGTGATGTTCTTTGGCATCGGCGTTCTGTTTTTGGCCACGGCTTTTATCCGTTACCGTAAAAAAGAAGAGAATGCGGGGTAAATACGGAGGGAAATGGTGCCGGCAGAGAGGATCGAACTCCCGACCTTCGGTTTACAAAACCGCTGCACTACCGCTGTGCTATGCCGGCGCGAGAGGGGGGTTTACAGAATCTGAAAACTATCCTCTCAATCGCCATCATAACTATATAGTCGCTTAAGTTTTTTCAACTAAAAATGTATAATTGACCAGAGATGGTGAAATCCTGCTGAAAAGGATAGGATTTTTCCTCCGGCCTGCATAATATAAGGGCTGAATTTTCGGGGATGAGGGAGAAACTGACCGGTGTCGCAGCAAAAAAGTCCGCATGAAGACTTTCTGATGACGTTTTTCGCCGCTTTTGTAATTGGCGGCGTCCTCTTCATCATCTGGTATTTGTTCCAGGTTGAACTCAAAAGCCTGCTGCGCTGGATTCGCGTGGGGCAGCTGAATCTTGTTTCCTTGATTTACAGCGACAGCGTGGGGCTGCCCGTTTATGGCGACAGCGCCAAGGTGGGGATCTGGCGTAAATGGCTGCCGCGCGCCAATCCGGATACAGATATTGATTTCATGGCGATCAAGGTCATGACCGGTCTTGCTGTTTTGCCAATGCGTTATTTTTATATCGGCGCTTTGGGGATTCTGGCTTTGGTTGTCATGTTCAAGGGGCCTGGCACCTATTACCGCCGCCGCATGGGGCTTGAAGGCCTGATGCAGGAACAGGCGAAATCTTTCCCCACCATCGCGCCGTTTTTGAAGTTCGATCCGCGCAAGCTTCCTTTCCGCGCGCCGGGGCAGCCGGTGCCGTCGCAATTGCCGATGTTCTCCGAAGCTTTGTCGCCCGAAGAATGGCTGGCTTACCATCAGGTGCGCTATAGCGCAGGGCAGCTGGATACGGGCCGCGCCTATCAGGCTTTGGCCTTGCAATTGGGCAAGCGCTGGCAGGGGCCGAAAAAACTGCCGCTGCATATGCAGGGGCTTTATGCGGCCTTTGCGTTGAAACACGTGCGCAAACGTAAACAGAGCGAAGATTTGCTGAACGCGATGTCCCTGTGCTGGACACCCGAAGGCGGATTCAAGCCCTCGTCCAAACTGACAAGCGAAATCCGCAAGGTTGTCAACGATCCCAAGGTGGGCGGCGCTATTCAAAAATACGCCGACCAGCATGCCTATGAAACCACCGCCATGCTGCGTTGCTTGCAGCGTGCGCGTGAAGAGGGCGGGGTTCTGGCGCCGGCGCAGTTTGTATGGCTGCGCGGCCATGACCGCACGCTCTGGTATCCGCTCAATAACCTCGGGCGCAAATCCTATCATGCAGAAGCATCCGGCGCGCTTGTGCATTACACCAACGAAATGATTGCGGGCCAGCGTATTCCGACCCCGCGTTTCGAAGAAGTTATCAAAGGTTTCGAAGGCTATATGAAGACCGGCGGGAAAGTTATTCCCGAGCTGGATAAAAAAGCCGGCGGCACCAATTACTGGAAGAAATAAGGAGAGCGGATCATGACGGTAAATGCAGCGGCGCAGGTGGATGCACGGGTGGTGGATACTGCCCTGATTGCGTCTTTCATGAATGCGGAACCGCCGAAAGTCTGGCGCGTGGATATGGCGAAGCTGAATACCGCGACGCTGGAGCTGCGCAATGACGCATCGCTCTATCGCCTTTTCATGATTTCGCCGTCGGGTGAAGAGGAAGTCGCGCTGTTTAAATCCCGCGAAGATGGCACGGCGGCGCTGCAATCCGTCATGAATGCCATGCTGGGTGGCGCGGCGCCTGCACAGGCAGCCCCCGCGCAGGCGGCAGTAACGGCGGCTGCGCCGGTCAAGGGCGGTTTCTTTAAAACCCTGTTCAAAGTCATTTTGTGGATGATTGCGATTGTGGTGGCGATTGTGATTTTGAGCGGCCTTTTCATTGGTGATAAAACCGCGCAAATGTTCTCTGCCATCGCAACGCAGGATACGCAGGTCATGCGCGAAGGCGCGCCGGTTTCTGCGGATGATTTCTTTAAGTAAGCATGCGTAAGAGCCAAACGGGCCGTTTTTTGCGGGCCGCCGGTGAAGATAAAGGCCAGAGGAGCTATAAAGCGTGGCAGTAAAAGCCAAATACGAGTTTAAGCATGAACAGATTTTGCGGGACGCGCGCCCGTGGTCTGTGCGCATGGCCGACAATGCCAAAGACCCGTTTACCGCGATCATGGTTTATGGCATGGCCTGTGTGGCGATTTTTGTCGACACAACAGTTGCGCAGCTGGCTGACCTGGTTCTGTTCCTGGGGCTGATGTATTTCTGGTGGCTGATGACCCGCCCCGTACAGCTGCCCTTCAAGCTGCCGAAAAGTTCCCAGCGCAAAGACCCCAACAACATCCGTCCTGATGGATCCAAGGGGATGGCGGACGGTATTTTGTACGTGGGTAACGACCGCGATACGGGCGAAGAAATCTGGTTTACCAACTCTGACGCGCGTACGCATTGCCTTTATCTGGGTACGACCGGTTCGGGTAAAACTTTTGGCCTGAAATCCTATGCCTGCAACGCGTTTTGCTGGTCTTCGGGCTTCATTTACATCGATGGTAAAGCGGATACGGATTTGTGGTCCACCCTGTCGGCCATGGCGCGCCGTTTTGGCCGCGACGATGACCTTTTGCTGATGAACTATATGACGGGTAACAGTGCATCCGGCGCGCAAGTCGCATCGAACACCTTGAACCCGTTTTCTTCGGGTTCCGCATCTTACCTGACCAACATGCTGGTCAGTCTGATGCCGGATTCCGAAGGTGACAACGCGATGTGGAAAGAACGTGCGGTTGCGCTCGTATCTGCCCTCATGCCTTGCCTTGTTTATAAACGCGAAGTGCAAAATATTCCGCTGTCGATCGGCGTGATCCGCCAGTTTTTGACGTTCAAGGCGGTGATTAAACTGTCGCGCGATACAACCGTGCCCGAACATATCCGCGCGGCGGTGAAGGGCTACCTGAACGAAGTGCCGGGTTATAACGACTCGCATTTCGATGACAGCGGTAATGAAAAACAGGGTCCTGACGGCAGCATGCCCGATACGTCCACGGCGAACCAGCAGCACGGTTACCTGGCGATGCAGTTCACCCGTTCGATGCAGTCTCTGGGTGACGATTACGGCTTCATCTTCGATACGCAGGCCGCGGACGTTGACATGATGGACGTGGTGCTTCAGCGCCGCATTCTGGTCGTGCTTATTCCCGCTTTGGAAAAATCCAGCGATGAAACCGCCAACCTTGGTAAAATCATTGCCTCTACCCTTAAAGGGATGATGGGTGCGACCCTCGGTAACTCGGTCGAAGGTACCAGCGAAACCGCGATTGAAAACAAACCGACAAACTCTTCCACCCCCATCAACGCGATCATTGACGAGGTCGGTTAAAAAACCACCCAAAGTAAGGCGGTTATG
>JAVEWI010000180.1:0-4429 GCA_034004625.1 Bdellovibrionales bacterium | reverse complement strand
AAAAAGCTTTATTTTTCAAGCAAAACAGCCATGTTACGGCAGAAGGCTTTGCACCATTTGCAAAACATCGTCATAAACCGCGCAGCCGGTTGCCTGCATCTCCGCTTCGCTGACGCGCTGCAAATCATCGCGTATCCAGACGAAATCAACACCCGCCGCGCGCGCTGATTTGTAATCGCGCAATGAATCCCCCGCAACCAAAACATGCTGCGGCGCAAAATTGTAGTCGGACATGATTTCAAAAATCATCGCGGGTGATGGCTTGGCGCGCGGGTCTTCTGCCTGTCCCGGCACGCTCCACGCCAGATAGAATTTTTCCACCTGCGCGTCCGGCCCCAGCAGGCCGTTCATATGGGCGTGAATGTCGTCCACCCCCGCCGCATCAATCAACCCCTTGCCGATACAATTTTGCTGCGTGAACACAAAGGGTAAAATACCGGCCTTGCGCAAGGCCCCAAGCGCCGGTTTTACCGCGGGAAATAAAACCATTTCTTCCCGCGTCAAAACATATCCATCCGTTTTATCCGCCGCGGCCTGCCCCGCCCGCAGGATTTGCGTGGTGCGGTTAAGCGTGGCATCGCGGTCGAATACGACGGCTTTGTATTGCGCCGCCGTCATTCTTCCAGCATCTGTTCGGCCAGATGGTCGAGGATTTCGTTATACCCCTTCACGATGTCCTTTGCCGTTGCGCCGCGTTCGACCTCCATGGTGAAAGCATCAAAATGCACGTCGCAATCCATGGCGTAATCTTCCATCATCTCCACCACCATACGGGCGATGTCTTCGATGGTGGCATCGTCTTCGGGCGTGAATTCAAGAACGTGGTCGCCGTCCGCCAGAATATCGCTATCGTTGTCGTTATCGGGTCCTGTATCTGTCTTTTTGGGGGGCTTTGCCATGCGCGGCTCCTGATCTGCGGTAAAAATGTTGTATTTCAAAAATATACGCCCAGTTACCCCGCGCAAGCCAGAGGGAATTAACAGGCTTTAAAAATATGAAAAATACTTGATTTTCAACCGCCGCGCCGTATATATTGCGGGGAATTACAAGACACGGCGGCAAGAGCAGGACCATGAACTCACTCGGATTTGATAAAGACCCCAAAGATACGCGCGTTGTCGTTGCCATGTCCGGCGGCGTGGACAGCTCGGTTGCGGCATCCCTGCTGCATGAACAGGGGTATCAGGTCGTGGGCATTACCCTGCAACTCTACGACCACGGCGAAGCCTTGGCCAAAAAAGGCGCCTGCTGCGCCGGGCAAGACATTTACGACGCCAAACGCGTCGCGGAAAAAATGGGGTTCGAGCATTACGTGCTGAATTACCAAAGCCGTTTTCAAGACAACGTGATCGAGGATTTTGTCGAAAGCTATCTGCGCGGCGAAACCCCCATCCCTTGCGTCAAATGCAACCAGAATGTGAAATTCAAAGACCTGCTTGAAACCGCACGTGATCTGGGCGCGGATTGCATGGCAACCGGCCATTACATCCAACGCGCATTGGGCGCTGATGGCCGCGCGGAATTGCACCGCGCCGTTGACGCCGGCAAAGACCAAAGCTATTTCCTGTTCGCCACCACGCAAGAACAGCTGGATTTCCTGCGTTTCCCCCTCGGCGGGTGGAGCAAGGACATCACCCGCCAGCATGCGGAGCGTTTCGGCCTGATCGTTGCCGACAAACCGGACAGTCAGGATATTTGTTTTGTGCCCAACGGGTCCTATGCCCGCGTGGTGGAAAAATTCCGCCCCGGCGCCATGCAACCCGGCGACATCGTGCATATCGATGGTCGCGTTCTGGGCGAACATAACGGCATTATCAATTACACCATCGGCCAGCGCCGCGGGCTGGGCATTGGCGGCGGGCATACAGAAAACAATGCGCCGTTGTTTGTCGTGGGCCTGCGCCCCGATAAAAATCAGGTTCTGGTCGGCCCGTACGAAGCATTGGGCCGCGACACCGTGTTTTTAAAAGAATGCAACTGGCTGGCCGATATTCCGGCCGAAGGCCTGGATGCAGAAGTCAAATTGCGGTCCGCGCAGCACCCCATTCCGGCCACGATTTTTGCCGACCATGTCGCGCTGAAAATCCCCGCCTTTGGCATTGCGGCCGGACAGGCCTGCGTCGCCTATATCGGCAACCGCGTGATTGGCGGCGGATGGATTACGGGCACGGAAAACCGCAACATGGCGGTTGCCGCCTGATTTTCTTTGCTCTTGCCTGCGCCTTTGCTTTTCTCTACGCCTCTCTCTTCCCGCGCCGCGGCATATCCCGCCCGCGTATTTTCGTACCGGATACATCATGCAGCCCCATTCAAAACAGTTTTACATCCTCGTCCTTTTACTGGGCGCTCTTACGTCATTCGGGCCGCTGTCGATTGACATGTATCTGCCCGCCTTTCCCGCCATGGCCAAAGACCTTGGCGTGTCGCAGGGGCGCATTGAGCTTTCCCTCGCCTCTTTCTTTATCGGCTTGGCTTTCGGCCAATTGGTTTATGGCCCCATCAGCGACCGTTACGGACGCAAAAAACCGCTTTATGCCGGTATCTTCATTTATGTTCTGGCTTCCATCGCCTGCGCGCTTGCACCCAGTGCAGATAGTTTGATTTTCTTCCGCCTGTTGCAGGCGCTTGGTGCTTGCGCCGGTATGGTTGTTTCCCGCGCCATGGTGCGTGATTTGTTTGACCACCGTGAATCAGCACAGGTTTTCTCCCTGCTGATGCTGGTCATGGGCGTGGCACCCATCCTTGCGCCACTTGCGGGGGGATATATCCTGCTCTACGCCGGATGGCAAAGTATCTTCTGGAGCCTTGCCGTGATCAGCGCGCTGATTTTCGCCATGGTTGCCATTTACCTGCCCGAAACGCGCAGCCCCGATGAAACCGTCAAGTTCAGCCGCAGCTTCCACACCTATGCCGATATTATCCGCCACCGCGAATTCCTCGGCTATACCCTGACGGCGGGTTTTGGACAGGCAGGACTTTTCGCCTATATCACCGGATCATCCTATGTCTTCATCGAACATTACGGCGTCAGCGCGGAAAACTTCGGATGGTTTTTCGGCGCCAATGCCTTTGGCCTGATCGCCACGTCGCAAATCAACGCGTGGCTTTTGCGCCGCGGCATGCATCCGGACCAGATCATGCGATTCAGCCTCGGCTTTATGGCTTTGATGGGGCTGGCGCTTTTGGCCGCGGCCATTGCCCATGCGCCGCTTTATATCCTCATGATCCCGCTGTTCCTGTTTATGGCCATGATGGGCACCGTATTCCCCAACGCAGGTGCGGGCGCGCTGGAACATCAAAAACAGCGCGCAGGTGCGGCTTCGGCCTTGGCCGGTATGCTGCAATTCTGCCTCTCGGCCCTTGCCGCGGGCGCCGTCAGCCTGATGCACGCCCAAAGCGCCGTGCCCATGGCCGCGGTCATGGCGCTTTCCGGCGTTTTGTCATTTGGCATGTTCATGAAACTGCGCCACGGACGGGCAAATCCCCCCGCAGACAGCGGTACTCTGCCCGGCACCCCGCCGGAAACCCCTGCCTAAGCCCTTCTAAATCAAAAACTTAATTTCGTATTCAGACAGGCTTGACACAACCGCGCTTTATTGGCATATAGACGTTCACTTTCCCTGTGGCGGGGTAGCTCAGTGGTAGAGCAGAGGAATCATAATCCTTTGGTCGGGGGTTCAAATCCCTCCCTCGCTACCAATTCATAACATAACCTTTCAATATCAAAGATATAGCTTGAGACTTCCGAGGTGTCACATGGAAGTGTCACATGGCCCTGTCTGTTCCAAGCTATCTTCGCCTCTCCCGCCACAACGTGTTTTATTTCCGCTGGCCTATCCCTGCCGTGCTGCATCCGCAGGGCAAAGTCCAGCACGTTGAAACCTCGCTCCGCACCCGAAACCCGCGCCTAGCATTGCAGATGGCGCGGTATCTGGCCTACCATGCTGAAAACATCACAGGGCATTTGATAGGCATGAACCTTTCGGAAATCAAAGCTGAATTACAGGCGTTCTTTGCTGGCAAGCTGGCAGAGTTCGGAGCAAGGCGAGAGCTTGGCGGCAGATTGCCTGTATGGATGGAAGAGCAGCACCGCCAAAACCTGAAAACGATAGAACAGGCCAACAGCAACGGCATGGACGGGCGTATTGCCTTTGACGGTGAAGAAATCATCCATCAGCAGATAGACGAAATCATTCAAGTCCGTAAGCTGAATGTCAGTAAAGACGCGCCGGAATATGACATGCTACTGCGCGAATACCCGCTTGCCTATGCCCAATATCTGCGCGACATGCTGGCACATAACGATGGCTTGAAGGACTACAGGCTCTCCCCTGCACAAAGCATTACGGTGCAAGCTACCGCTACAGGCATCACGCTGAAACAGGCCGTGGATGATTTTATCGCAGAGCGTCAGCGTGGCAATGCGTGG
>JAVEWI010000002.1:0-21444 GCA_034004625.1 Bdellovibrionales bacterium | reverse complement strand
CATGGGGACGTATGTCGTGGGCGTTTTGGGTGAAACCAAAACGCGCCTGGCGGCGCTTAACCCTAAATCCGCCGATGACATCCGCCATGCCAAGGATGCGACCGCGACCATGTCGGACGACCTGCGCAAAAAAGACCGCGTGCTGCGCGATTTCCTCTGGGCGCATTTTTACCGCCATCATCAAGTCAGCCGCGTGCGCCGCAAGGTGTTTCAATGCGTGCAGGATTTGTTCGGCGTTTTCATGGAACATCGCCGTTGTTTGCCGCCGGAATGGCAAGCGCAGATTGAACAAACGCCCAAAGGATGGAAAGCCGAAGATTGGCATGCGCGCAGCGTCGCGGATTACATCGCCAGCATGACAGACCGTTTGGCGCTGCTGGAACACAAAGAGCTTTTTGATACTTACCAGATGATGAGATAAGAAAATGAACATCTTTCAGGAATACAGAAACCATATCGTGGATATCCTTGCGCATATGTCGCAAACGGGTGATTTGCCTGCGGGGACTGATTTTGCGCGCGTTACGGTGGAACCGCCGCGCGACGCCACGCATGGCGACATGTCCACCAATGCCGCGATGGTTCTGGCCAAGGCCGCGGGCAAAAACCCGCGCCAATTGGGTGAAGCGATTGCCGAAAAAATCAAAGGCCTGAACGGCGTGATTGAAGTCACCGTGGCGGGGCCGGGGTTTGTCAATTTCCGCCTTGCGCCTGAGGCATGGCTGGCGACGCTGCGCAATGTTTTGTCATCCGGCATTCATTTCGGCAACAGCGGCATGGGCCAAAACAAAAAAGTAAACATCGAATACGTATCCGCCAACCCCACGGGGCCTATGCATGCAGGGCATATGCGTGGTGCTGTTATTGGCGATGCTTTGGCTGCTTTGTTACAAAAAACCGGTTATGATGTGACGCGGGAATACTATTTCAATGATGCCGGCGCGCAGGTTGACGTTTTGGCGCGGACGGTTTTTTTGCGTTACCGTGAAGCTTTAGGTGAGCAAATTGGAGAGATCCCCGAAGGTCTTTATCCCGGTGAATATTTGAAAGATGTTGCGCTGTCATTGGTTTCTCGTGATGGTCATAAGTGGCTGGGTAAAGAAGAGACAGAATGGCTTGCCCCTATTCGTGAATTTTCGGTCACGGCCATGATGAAGATGATTAAAGAAGATTTAGATTTGATCGGTATTCGTCATGATGTTTTTACAAATGAGCGCGAAATCATCGAGAATGGCACTTTGGAAAAATGTTTTTCTGAACTGCAAGAGCAGGGCTTAATTTATCAAGGTACTTTGCCTCCCCCCAAAGGCAAGGAAATGGACGACTGGGAGCCTGCTGAGTTGACGTTGTTCCGGTCGAGCGATTTTGGGGATGCAAGTGACCGACCTTTAAAAAAGAGAGATGGTACTTGGGCTTACATTATGCCGGATATAGCGTATCACTACGATAAGATACAACGTAATTTTTCATGGATGATAAACCTGCTGGGAAAAGATCACGGCGGATACGAACAGCGTATGCGCCCCGCCATTGCGGCATTAGGCGGTGGAAAAGCGCATCTGGATATTGTCTATTGTGGCATGGTGAAGTTGTTTAAAAACGGCGAACCAGTCAAGCTCTCAAAACGTTCGGGTAATATCATTACTCTGCGTGAAGTCGTTGAGGAAGTTGGCCCTGGTGTTGCGCGGTTTTTTATGTTGCTGCGTACGCCGGATACCGAGCTGGATTTTGATTTTGACAAAGTTGTGGAGCAGTCTAAAGATAATCCCGTATTTTACGTGCAATATGCACATGCCCGCTGCTATTCTGTTTTGCGCAATGCCAAAGAGATGTTCGCGGATGTGGAAACGGATGCGGCAGTATTGAGTGCTGTTGATACGTCTCATCTGGTTAGCGAAGATGAATTAAGACTTGTCCGTTTGATGGCCACATGGCCTCGTTTTGTTGAAACGGCAGCTGAAGCGCATGAGCCGCATCGCATCACATTCTATTTGCAGGAACTGGCGGCGGAATTCCACGCGTTCTGGAACAAGGGGCGTGAGGATAGCAGCCTGCGTTTCCTGCATGAAGATGACAAGGCGCTCAGCCTTGCCCGTTTGGCTTTGGTACGTTCGGTGGCAACCGTGATTGCATCCGGTCTTGCCGTTATGGGCGTCACCCCGCTTGAGGAGTTGCATGGATAATGACAAACGATCAAAAACCCAAAGATGATGAAAACCTCGGCTCTTTTTACGTTGGACGGCGCACGCCCCCAACGCCGGAACGTGTTTTGCCCAAAGGCGGCTTGACCGTTATTGCCGTTCTGGTTTTTATTGCTGTGGTCTGGTACGCCTATCCGACAGCGGAAGAAGCGCATGAAACAACCGACCTGCCCGTGGTATTGGCGGAAAAAGCCGCATTCAAATTCACCCCCGATGATCCGGGCGGGATGAAAGTGCCGCATCAGGACAGCACCGTATTCGATCCGCTTGATAAAAAAGACGCCAAGCGTGTTGAACGTCTGTTGCCCGGTACCGAAGACCCTATGGATAAAGATACGGCATTGGCGGGTGGCGAGGATACGGCGCTGGCAGAAACATCTGCGCAGATGCAAAAAATCGGCATTGAAACCGAAAAAGTCATCACCGCAGCCGAAACGGTAAAAGCAGAACCTGTTAAACCTGAAACGGCGAAACCGGTTCAAAAACCGGCTGCTGTAAAAACAGAAACGCAGCCCAAGACGGAAACCGTGAAAACGGAGATCGCAAAACCGGCAGAGAAAAAAGCGGAAACAAAGCCGGCTGCCAAACCTGCCCCCGTAAAGGCGGAGACGGCAAAAACCTCAACCGCAAAACCGGCGGCGCAGGCTGCGGCTTCTACCGGCAATGTTTACATCCAGCTGGGCGCATACCGCAGCGCGGACGGTGCGGCGATTGACTGGAAAAAATTGCAACAAAAACATCCGGAACTTCTCAAAGGTCTCAGCATGCGCACGCAGCGTGTGGATCTGGGCGCCAAGGGCGTGTTCAACCGTTTGCAGGCCGGCGGCGTCAGCGATGCGCGCGCCCGTGAAATTTGCGATGTTTTGAAAACCGCCAATTCCGGCGGTTGCATAGTGGTGAGGTAATCGGATGACCGGCAATTGGACAGATTTGAAAGCCATCGTCGTCGATGCGGATGGTTTGGAGCTGAGCGCGGCGGAATGCGATTTGTTCGCGGCGGAAAAACCCGCAGGCTTTATTTTGTTCAAACGCAATTGCGTATCGAAACAGCAGGTATCCGATCTGGTCGCTTCGGTACGTGAAGTCACAGGCTTTGCCGATTTGCCGGTTTTGATCGATCAGGAAGGCGGCACGGTGGCCCGTCTGCGCGCCCCCGCATTCCGCGAATATCCGGCGGCGAAAATTTTTGGCGAACTGGCGGCGCAGGAAACGGCGCTGGGCGCGGATGCTACGCGGCTTAATTCGTATTTGATGGCGCGTGACCTTGCCGATATGGGCATCACGGTTAATTGCGCGCCGGTGGTGGATGTGCCTGCGCCGGATTGCCATGAATTTTTATCTGCCAGCCGTACGTATAGCGACAATGCCGACCGCGTTGGTTTGCTGGGCGAAGCGGTGTGCCGCGGACTTTTGGCGGGGCAGGTGACGCCGGTTATTAAACATATTCCCGGCCATGGCCGCGCCAAGGTGGACAGCCATTTTGGCCTGCCGGTTGTGGATGTTTCGGCCGAAATCCTCTCAACAACGGACTTCAAGCCCTTCAAATATCTCGCCGAAACAGATATGAAAACGGCACTTTGGGCGATGGCGGCGCATGTTGTATACTCCCAGCTAGATTCTGATTCTGCTGCGACTGTCTCCGCCCGCGTCACCCGTGACGTGATCCGCGGCGATATGGGCTTTGACGGGGTATTGATCGCCGATGATATTTCCATGAAAGCGCTTGGCGGTTCTATCGAAGACCGCGTGGCGCGGACGATGGCGGCGGGCATGGATTTGACCATGATATGCAATGCACCGTTCGAAGACCGCGTGGCGGCTTTGCACGCAACGCCCAAAGTGGCGGCCGGGGCGGCGCAGCGTCTGGCAGAGGCAGAACGGCAACGTAAAGAATTTGGCGCGGCGGAGATGGACGGGGGCGAAGCCCTGCACGAAAAACTCGCCGCCCTGCTGCAACAACGAAAGACCGGCTGACGGATATGAGCGAAGCTGAAGCACCGAAATTTGAAGACGACCTGCTGAAGGACCGCAGCGAGAGCGAGCAGCTGATGCTCTATCTCGGCGATTTTGACGGGCCGATCGACATGCTTTTGTCTTTGGCGCGTGACCAGAAAGTGGATTTGGCGAAAATTTCCATTCTGGCGCTGGCAAACCAATATATTGAATTCATCGAAAAAGCGCGCGCATTGCGTCTGGAACTGGCGGCGGATTATCTGGTGATGGCGGCATGGCTGGCCTATCTGAAATCCCGCATGCTGATCCCGCAGGAAGAAAAGAAACAGGAAGAACCCACCGCGCAGGATCTGGCCGAAGCTTTGCAATTCCAGCTGCGCCGGTTAGAGGCCATGCGTCAGGTCGCCAACGACCTGTTCCATTTGCCGCGCCTTGGCTATAACGTGTTTTCACGCGGGGAGCCGGAAGGGCTGAAAACAGATTACATCCCGCGCTATGAAATGACGTTCTATGACCTGCTCAAAGCCTATGGCGATATTCAGCAGCGTCAGCAAAACGCGGTTTATAAACTGAACCCTGTGAAGCTTTTCTCGCTCGAAGAAGCGATTGAACGCATGGGCAGCATGCTGGGCAAAATTCCGCAAGACTGGGTTTCGCTTTTCATGTTCCTGCCGGGCGGGGTCAAGGAAAAGATCGTGCATCGCTCTGCCGTGGCCTCTACCTTTGGCGGGGCGCTTGAAATGGCGAAACGCGGGCTTCTGTATATTCATCAGGAAAAAAACTACGGCCCCATTTTTATCCGCCGTCCGGGTGAAAAAGAAGACGCCGTGCCACCGCCCGCAGCGGTAGAGGAAGAAAGCGGCATCAGCGCCGAAGATATCGCCTTTGCCGAACGCGACCTTGCCGAACAATTGGCAGAGGAAGAGGCGAAAGAAGCCGAACGTCTGGCCGCGGAAGAAGCCTTGGCCGCCGCCGTCAATGCGCCTGCGCAGCGTTATGTGCCGTCCGCCGGTCTGGATGATGACGAAGGCGATGCCGATAATTTTGACGATATTATGCAGGATGCGTCCGGTCAGGAACCTGCGCAAGCCGAAGCGGAAACGGCCGATACGTTGGAAGAAACCGCACCGGTAATAGCAGAGGAGGCTGAAGCCGCCGAAGCTGTCGTCGAAACTGCAGAAGAAATAATTGCCGAAACCCCGCCCGCCGAAGACACACCGCGCGCCCTGACCGAAGAAGAAGAATGGGCTTTGCTGCTGGCAGAGGAAGAAGCGGAAAACGAAGCCAAAAACAAAGCCGCCGCAGAAAACGCCACGGCTGATACAGACAAGCAAGAGGCATAATATCCATGGTCAAAGCAAAAATGAAAAACGCACAGGAAAACGTGGAAATGGCCGAAGACATTGAAATGACCGAAACGGAAACCGTATTGGCAGAAGCGGCGGCAGAAGACGCCGCAGCAAAAGAAATGAACGCGGGAATTGAAACGGCGGAAGGCGCGGAAGCCGAGGCCGTAACAGCCGAAGATATGCCGGAAGAATCTGCGGAAGAAACGCTGGCTGACGCAGAAGCAGAAGAAGCCGCCGCAGAAATCGCCGCAGAAGCGGGCGAGGAAGCTGCCGCAGAAACCGCAAGCGAAGCCGAAGAGGCCGCCGAAGACGAAGACATCGCCATTACCCAGGACGACCTGCGTCTGGTTGAGGCCATTTTGTTCGCGGCGCCCACGGCATTGACCGTATCGCAAATTGCAGAGCGTTTCCCCGAAGGCCGCGTGAAGCTGATCCCCGATGTGCTGGAAATGCTCAAGGAACATTATGCCGCGCGCGGTGTGACGTTGGTGCAGCGTGAAAAACGCTGGGCGCTGCGTACTTCGGCCGATCTGGGGCATCATCTGCGTCTGGAAAAAGACCAACCCAAAAAATTCACCCGCGCCGCGATGGAAACCATGGCGATTATCGCCTATCACCAACCGGTGACGCGCGCCGAAATTGAAAACATCCGCGGTGTCGCGACCAGCGCCGGTTCGCTGGATGCCTTGATGGAGGCAGGCTGGATCAAGCCGGGCAAACGCCGCGAAGTGCCGGGCCGCCCGGTGACCTGGCTGACGACCCAGGCTTTTCTCGACCATTTCGGTCTGGAAAAACTGGAAGACCTGCCGGGTATGGAAGAATTGAAGGCCGCGGGGCTTTTGGACAAACGTCCGGCGATCGAAGCCATGCCGACCGCTGATCTGTTCGATGAATCTGTAAACAAGGAAGACATCGACCCCAACGAGGTTACGGACGAAGATTTGCTGGGCAAACCCGATGCAAATGACGAAGTCCTGCCCGCGGATGCCGAAGACGGCGCCGAAGGGGAAGATGCCGCAGATATCGAAAATACGGAAATGGCTTCGGCAGACGAAGACGAAGACGCCGATGATGATTTCGATGACGAAGATGAAGACGGCGAAGACGATACAGATGAAGACGACGCGGACGAAGACGGGGACGATTTCGACGACGAAGACGGCGATGAAGATGATGCCGACGACGACGCAGATGAAGACGCGGATGATTCCGACGACGATAATGACGATGATGATGACGGCGATTTCGACGACGAAGATGATGAAGACGATGATGATGACTTCGACGACGAAGACGACGAGGATGATGAAGATTAATAAAAAGGACGAGGAGGTCCTTCTATGTTTCCCGGTTTCTGGCAAATTGTAATCATTGCCTTGTTGGTATTGGTTTTGTTCGGTCGCGGCAAAATTCCGCAGATCATGGGTGACCTCGGCAAGGGGCTGCGCAGCTTTAAAGAAGGCATCAGCGGCGAAGACGAGAAAAAAAACAATCTTCCCCCGCCTGATAACAAGGGCGAGTAAACGCCTTGTTCGGCGTTGCCTGGACAGAGCTGCTGGTCATTCTGGCTGTGGCGCTTTTGGTTATCGGACCAAAAGACCTTCCGCGTGTGCTTTATTCCGCGGGTAAAATTCTCAGAAATGTCAGGCGTTTCACGGGCGATATTCAAAAATCGCTTGATGACATTATGCGCGATCAGGAATTGGATGAAATTGTACGCGATGCCAACCGCGCGGGCGGCGACAATCTGCAATTCGAACTGGATAAACAGGTGCAGGCCGAAGAAGCCCGCCGGTTAAAAGCCCGGCAATCCGCGCCCGATTTGCTGCCGTCCGCAAAACCGGCAGCGCCTGCGGACGACGAGGCGGTCGAACAGCCTATTGTTCAGAAAAAGCCGGAGGAAAACGATGCAACCGGCTGATAACGCAGATACAAAAACAATGTCTCTGGTCGGGCATCTGACGGAACTGCGCCAAAGGATGATCCGCAGCCTGCTGGTTTTTGCGGCGCTCAGCGGGCTTTGCTTTTTTGTATCCGAGCATATTTATGCCTTCCTTGTGCAACCGCTGGCCGATGTGCTGGAGGGCGAAAACCGCCGCCTGATTTACACCGGCATGGGCGAAGCCTTTATCACTTATATGAAATTATCCTGTTTTGCCGGAGGGTTTCTGGCGTTTCCTTATATTGCATTTCAGCTTTGGGCTTTTATTGCGCCGGGGCTTTATAAGACCGAGAAGCGCGTCTTCCTGCCGTTTTTGGTCGCAACGCCTGTGTTGTTTTTGACAGGGGCGGCTTTTGTTTATTACGCCGTCATGCCAACCGCGTGGAAATTTTTTGCAGGATTTGAAAATCTGGTGCCTGCGCCGGGCGGTCTTCCCATTCAATTGGAAGCGCGCGTCAGCGAATATCTCGGCCTTGTCATGGGGCTCATTTTTGCCTTTGGTATTTGCTTCCAACTGCCTGTTTTATTGACGCTTCTGGGGCGGGTTGGTTTTGTGACGGCGGACGGTCTTGCCGATAAACGCCGCTATATGATTGTGGTGATTTTTACCATTGCGGCTTTTGTCACGCCGCCCGATGTGATCAGCCAGATCATGCTGGCCGTGCCGCTTTTGGTGCTGTACGAAATTTCCATCGTTCTTGTACGCGGCGCCGAAAAAAATAAAGCTGTGCGCAGGGAACTGGATGCTGCAGAAGATCAATCAAACCTAGACCCCGCGGCGAAAAGCGAATAATATAAAGCCATTGAGTGTCCGGCGGGGTTTCCGGCGTTTACGCCTTTATCACAGAGAAAAAACATGTTCGACATTAAACACATTCGGGAGATGCCCGAGTTTTATGATTCCGGTTGGCAGCGCCGCGGTCTGGCGCCCCAGACACCGCAGATTATCCAGCTGGACGAAAAACGCCGCGCCCTGCAAACCGAAATGCAGGATTTGCAGGCCAGCCGCAACGCGCTGTCCAAGGACATTGGCGCTATCAAGGCCAAAGGCGGGGATGCGTCCGAAACCATGGCAAAAGTGGCGGAAATGAAAGACCGTCTGGCCACGCTGGAAGAAGACGAAAAGAAAGTCGCCGAAGACCTGCTCAACGTTCTGGGCAGCCTGCCCAATATTCCGGATGCATCGGTGCCGGACGGCAAAGATGAAACGGCCAACGTGGAATTGCGCCGCCATGGCGAATCGCCGCGCATGAACAGCGCGCGCGACCATACCGATATTGGCGAAGGCCTCGGCGGGATTGATTTCCAGACGGCGGCCAAAATGTCGGGTTCGCGTTTTGTGGTGCTGCGCAGCGGCGTGGCGCGGCTGGAACGTGCCTTGGCCCAATTCATGCTGGATACCCATACGCAGGAACATGGCTATACCGAACTTTCCGTGCCTTTGCTGGTGCGGGATGATGCTTTGTACGGCACGGGCCAGCTGCCGAAATTTGCCGAAGATTTGTTCCGCACGGATACCGGCCATTGGCTGATCCCGACGTCCGAAGTATCCCTGACCAATACCGTTTTGGATACCATTCAGGATGTGGGCGATTTGCCCCTGCGCCTGACGTCGCTGACCCCGTGTTTCCGGTCCGAAGCCGGCGCGGCAGGCAAGGATACGCGCGGCATGATCCGCCAGCACCAGTTTTATAAAGTCGAAATGGTCAGCATTACCGCCGAAGACAAATCGATGGAAGAGCTGGACCGCATGACTGCTTGCGCGGAAAACATCCTCAAAAAACTGGGGCTGGCTTACCGTACTTTGGCGCTTTGCACGGGCGATATGGGCTTTTCCGCGAAAAAGACTTTTGATATCGAAGTCTGGCTGCCCGGTCAAAATACCTACCGTGAAATTTCCAGCTGTTCCAACTGCGGGGATTTTCAGGCGCGCCGGATGAAGGCACGTTATAAAAACGAAGGCGACAAGCAAACCCGTTTTGTGCATACGCTGAACGGGTCGGGGCTTGCCGTTGGTCGCTGTCTGGTGGCTGTCTTGGAAAATTACCAGCAGCCGGACGGCAGTGTGGTTATTCCTGATGTGTTGCTGCCCTATATGGGCGGCATCAAAAAGCTGGAACCTGTGGGCGAAGTCAAATCCGGCAAAGTGGCTTGATATATAGGATAATGCGACAATGTTGAAATTCCCCGAAAAACTTTCCGAAGCGCGCATTCTGATTTCGAATGACGACAGCATCCATGCCGAAGGCATCAAGGTGATGGAGGAAATTGCCAGCTCCATCACGCCGCATGTCTGGGTTGTGGCGCCGGAAACGCAAATGTCGGCGGCGGGGCATTCGCTTACAATTCATATGCCGCTGCGGTTAAAAGAATACGATAAACGCCATTATTCCGTATCCGGCACGCCGACGGATTCCGTTTTGCTGGGCGTGCAGCAAGTGATGAAAGATTTCCGTCCGCATCTGGTTTTGACGGGGATTAACCACGGGCAAAATACGGCCGATGACGTGACGTATTCCGGCACCATCGCCGCGGCGATCGAAGCGACGTTGATGCATATCCCCGCCATTGCCTGCAGCCAGGATTATGATGAACACGGCGGCAAGCCGGATTGGTCTGTGGCGCGCGAATATCTGCCCAAAATTTTGGAAAAATTCGCGGGCAAGAGCCTTGATCCCTATAGCCTGCTCAGCGTGAATTTCCCGCGCAAGGTGCAGGGCGTTATTCCTGAAATCCGCGCTGTGCGCCAAGGCCATTACAGCATGGAAAAACAGGAAATGGAGCGTCTGACCGACCCGCGCGGACGTCCTTATTTCTGGATCGGCCCGCCGCCGCCGCGCGATGATCAGGACATGGGCAATGACATTGGCGCTTTGAACGCCGGGCATGTCACCATTACGCCCTTTACGCTTAACTTGACGCATCATGCGGCGCTCAAAGATTTGCAGGAGATGTTCACGTGACGGTTATCGCGCGCAAAATACGTCTTATCATGAAGCTGCGTAAATGCGGCATCACCGACACGGGCGTATTGGCGGCGATTGAACGCGTCCCGCGCGAGATTTTTATTCCCACGCAATTCCACGATCAGGCCTATGAAGACACCGCGTTGCCCATCGGCCGCGGGCAGACGATCAGCCAGCCTTTGGTCGTGGCCAGCATGACGCAGGAATTGAAATTGAACGACCGGCACAAGGTTCTTGAAATCGGTACCGGCTCCGGCTATCAGGCTGCGATTTTGGCGAAGCTTTGCCGCCGCGTATATTCGATTGAACGCCACCGCCCTTTGCTGGCCACGGCGGAGCAGCGCATTAACGAACTGCGTATCCGCAACCTGACGTGCAAGGCCGCGGACGGGATGAAGGGCTGGATTGAACAGGCGCCGTTCGACCGCATTATTGTGACGGCGGCGGCGGGGGATGAACCGCCACCCGCGCTTTTGGCGCAAATGTCGGTGGGGGGCATCATGGTTATTCCCATGGGACGTGACAAGGCGAGCCAGTTTATTTACCGCATCACCCGCACTTCCGAAGAAAACTACGAAACAGAGCAATTGATGCCTGTGCGTTTTGTGCCACTGCTGCCCAATGTGGCGCGGGACGAGCCGGACCCGGTGGTGGATGACGCTGCCGATGGTTTTATGTCCGGTGATTTCGCTTTCCAGCCTGCCTGAGGTTCATGTGCAGCGCCGGTTTTTTTCTTACAAACATTTTTGCGCCGTGGCGGCTGCGGCTCTTTTGTCCGCTTGCGCGGCGCCGCAGGCCGCGCCCGTGCATAATTTGGGTACGCGTGTTGATAGTGCCGCAGGTGCCGGCGTTGTCATGGTGCGCGAAGGTGATACAGTTTACGGTATTTCAGAACGCTACCGCCTGCCGCTGCGCGACATCATAGACCTGAACGGTCTGAAACCGCCGTATCATTTAAAAACAGCCCAGCGTTTGCAATTGCCGCCACCGAATGAATATCGCGCAGGAGAGGGCGATACCGTGACCGGAATTGCGCGGATGTATGGTGTGCCTGTGTCGCAATTGGTCAGCGTGAATAATCTTTCCGCGCCTTATGAACTGCGCAGGGGGCAGGTGCTGCGCTTGCCGTCCACAGTTGTGCAGCGTCCTGCGCCGCTGCCTGCGGGGCGTGTGGCAACAGCTCCGGCTGCAAATAATACGGTTTCTCAGGCGCCGCGTCCGGTGTCTTCAAGCGCACAGCCTGGCGTGACGGCTTCTGGTGTTCCGGCAAAAACGCCCGCGGTTCAAGATATGGCTGCGCGGAGTGCAGCGCCTGTACCCCCTGCCAAAACATCTGCACCGGTTGCGGCAAGGGCGCCGGCTGCACAGACGCGTGCGGCCGCGGCGCCGGTGGTGGCCGATGTATCGCCCAGCCGCGCGGGCTTTGTCTGGCCTGTGCGCGGTAAAATCATTTCAACTTACGGGCCCAAGCCGGGGCACCTGCATAATGATGGCATCAATATTGCCGCGCCGCGCGGCGCGGCTGTGGCGGCCGCGGCGGATGGCACGGTTGCCTATGTAGGTGATGGCCTTGCCAGCTATGGCAATCTTGTTCTTTTGCGTCATCCTAATGGATTGGTAACGGCTTATGCCCATCTGGACCGTGTGCATGTCAAACGCGGCGCAACCGTCAAACGCGGGCAGGCGATTGGCACGGTCGGATCCACCGGTACTGTTGCCAATCCGCAATTGCATTTTGAAGTACGCCGCGGGATCGAAAGCCTTGACCCTGCACGTTACCTAAAATCGTAACAAGGGGATGCCGCACCGATTGTAGCCCTCGATTTCGGACATAAAAAAACCGCAGCGAAAATCCGCTGCGGTTTTTTGTTTTTATAGCGTTACCGGCAAGCGGGGCCCATCTGTGGGGATACCACATTGGATTTATGTTCCAGCAAGCCTTTGCTCACCACCCACTGCGAACGTTCGCCTTCCAGCGAGCAGAAGAAAATAGAAACTTCCTTGTTCTCTTTGGTCACAAAAAACGGGCTTTGCGCGGGAACGGCCAGAGCTTGTTTGTATCCTTCGCCGCTGTTGGTGAAGATATTAAGCTGGCAGCTGTTGGCGCCACAGGTCAGGGGGCCTTCGACAGAGACGAAAACGATGTCGATATTGTTTTCTGCATCGCGCAGATGGGATGTCAGGACTTGCGTGGGGTTGTCTTTGAATTCTTCATTATACCCGCGTACGTCGGTCAGAATTTCCTTGAGGAAGGGATAGCGTGCTTCCAGCGTATCAAGGGCGGTTTTCGTTTCCGGGGCCACCGTGGTTGTTTCGCCTTCTTTGATGAAGACGGTGTCCTGTGCCGCGGTTTCGGCGGCTGGCGCGGCTGTGATGCTGGTTTCCGGCGCAACAGCGGGGGATGCTTCCTGTGCCGCGGCGGGCATGGCGGTGGCCAGAGTGAGCGGCAGCATCAATACCAAAGTAGCTTTGGAAAAGGCGCGCGCGAATTCTTTGCGAAGATGTTTTTGGAACATGATAATCCCTGAAATATCCAGATACATAAGACTATACCATTCTTGTTGAGTTACGGCAATAGGGTGCGGTTAAGCCATTGATTTTCAAACTTTAGGGGCGCAGAGAGAGTTCCCTGCGCCCCTGAAAGAGATATGACCTTTTATCGTATCGGTCTGTGCTGTTCGATCGAAACAGCGGGTTCGGTGTTCAGCTGCAAGGCGGCACGTGCGGCAAGCAGGGCGTTGATCTGCTCTTGCAGTTTGTAGATGTCCTGCAGCTGCAAGCTGATGTAGGCGTTCACGACCTGTTGTTCCTGCACCAGCGCACCAACGTTGTTGGCCATACGGATGTAGTAGTCGGGGTCGAAATAACGTTCCTGCGTCAAAGCCTGCATGATTTCGTTATAGCTGGGGAAATCTGCGATCTCGGCATCCGGAACGCCAGCCTTGCGGCGGATTTCCTGAATGATTTCGTTGATCGGGCGCGGATCCGGCGGGGCACCGGTGCCGCCCGGGCCCATAGCGGAGCCAGGGTAGGAGCCGGAAGTTGAATCCCACGGAATTTCATAGCCGGACAGCTGGTTCAGGTATTTTGTCGCCGGCGTACGGAATGCGTCGATAGGAATACCCTGCGCGTTCAGCGTACAGCAAGAGCAGCTGCCACAGCCAACCATGCATCGCACACCACCCGGGCCGACAAGGTGCGCCGCACCCAGCAGACCCGAAGGCGTAATCAGCGTACCGTCCGCAGCCGTGCTGCCGATACGGCCTTTTGCACAGGAGCCGATGTAGTTCCACTGTCTTGCGTGGTAACGTTCAACCGCAGCGCGCTGGGCAGCACAGTCGTTCAGGTATTGCTGGATCGAGTTACCGCAAAGACCGGTCCAGTTCCAGCGTTCAGGCGTGAACTGGGCAGGGCTGGAAATACAGCCTGCTTCCTGCATCGCCATGTGACCCATCTGGTACAGGCCGAGGTAGCCGTTGCTGGCACCACCGCGGATGTTGCATCGGCCGCCACCTTCAAATTTACCCAGACGGGCAAGGAAAGCGTCGAAGCTGCCACCGCCGGGCGTGGCACCGGGCAGGGATTCTACCGGCGGCGGGGCGGGCGGCATGGTCGCGCCAGCCTGACCGGTTTCCGGCAAGGCCATACGGCGGGACATCATGGACGCCACAACGTCGGTTGCGATCGTGCGTACAGATTTCAGGTGTTCCTGTTTCAGGATCCATTCCTGCACGGGCGGGTATTCAACCAGCTCTTGCGGGATTTGGGGCACGACATAAGGCTGGATCAGGTTACGCAGCAGGGCGCTGGCAGCTGTCCGGTTGTCGGCCACTGCGAAGTCGATGGTATCCTTGAACAGGAAGTTTTCAACGTCAATGTCGCCGTCAATCATGGTGCCCGCGGTTGTCGGGTTCGGGCAGGGGTTGACGCCGCCGTTGAATTGCGGATCAAGGAAGGTCGAGCAGAAGGTTTCAAAACGTTTGGCAAGGTCTTCGCCAATTGTTTTGGCAGCCGGTGCAGACGCCGGTGCGGGCGCTGGTGACGGACCAGGACCAGGTGCAGGGCCGGGGCCCGGAGCGGGTGCGGGGCCAGGGCCTGGAGCGGGAGAAGGACCAGGACCCGGTGCAGGTGACGGGGCAACAGCCAGCGGTGCGTTCACCTGACGTGTGATTTCATTCGTCAGGGCGGCAGCGAGTGCGTTGGATGTCGATTGGCCATGGCCCAGACCGGCAGGTGCCGTTGCTGCGGAACAGCTTTTCTCGTTCGGCATCAGGCGGGCTTTGGATTCAATTTCCAGCTCGTGCAACTGGCGTGCGGAACGGGTCATGCTGTGGGAATCGAACATGCTACCCAATTGGCGGGTTTGGTCGATCGTGCTGGCATGCCATTGCGACGTCATGTTTTGCAGGGAGGGCAGGAAGTTATCTGTCCACCAATTGCGGACGTATTCGATAACCTGCCAGCCGGCCTGGTGTTCGGTCAGATCGTCTTCATAGTGTGTCTGGCCCCATGTTGTCAGGAAAGAGCTGTCGCGTGCCCATGTGCAAGGATCCACGGCGAAACTACCGGTCAGCGGCGCGTTCGATGCGGAGCAATTGTCTGTCGGGCCTGGCGGCGGGTCATTCGCCGTAAAAGGCGCAGGAGCCGGAGCCGGCGGTGCCGGCGGCGGCGCAGGAGGCGCGGGAGGAGCCGGCGGAGCCGGTGGCGGAGCCGGAGGCGCCGGTGCGGGCACAGGCGATACGTTAGGCGCAGAGAGATTCAGGAAGTCAAGGCCGAGGGTGTCAATACCCGCGCCCGTCAGTGTATGCCAGATATCATTGGCGCTGCTGATAATCAGGTTCAGGCGATCCAAAGCTTCGCCATCGCCAGCCATCGCATTGGTCAGGCGGGTGATTGCGGTTGCCGCGCTGCCTTCGCCCAGAGCATCAATAAGGGTGTTGCGCAGAATATTGGCATAGCCATCAAGCAGGGTGTTAAAGACGTTTGTGGCGCCTGCCTGGTTTTGCACCAGCAGCAGCATGGATTGAAGGCCAATAGGGCCGTCACCCGCGACCATGAAGTTAAGCAGGTCGTTCGCACGCGGCACAGGCTCGTACCACGAGCTGTATTCATCATAGAAATAAACGTTGATGGTGTCCCCGCCGAGCGCTGCCTGAACTGTGTTCAGTGCCCCCGCGTTGCCGGAGATGGCCTGATTGAGCGCGCTGACCGCGGCGGAGGTACCGCCAAGGTTCGAGCTGACGATGCTCAGGAATGTATTGACGTCTATCGACCCGCCCAGATCGTTCTGGATCAGGTTCCGCGCGGCGGCGTTGCCGTTGAGGGCATCGCGAAGCGTGGTCATACCAGAACTAAATGACTGCGCATGTGCTGTATTGGGCACCAAAAGGTAACCCATAACAGCAATGGCCATAAGACAATTCAAGAAACGCACGGCGAAACCCGTTGATTCCTGAGCGGGAGACTGTTTCTCCCTCCAAAAACGCAAAGACCGCATGAAAAACCCTCAGCCCATTCTTATCTTTAGATTATAGCATAGCCCAAAATAATTTGGGAATTATTTAAAATTTTAGGTATTTTGTTGCGAAGTGCCTAAGATATTTTTAAGTGATTGATTTATATTGATAATAATTTCTTCTGCGGTCAGGCCCGGGCCGTACAAACGGGCTGCATCGGCGTGTAACCACACCGCGGCAAGGGCCGCCATGAACGAAGACATGCCTTGCGCCGCGAATCCTGCCACGAGTCCCGCCAGCACATCGCCCGATCCGGCTGTCGCCAGAATCGGGGTACCGTTGGTATTGACCACGGCTGTACCCTCGGGGCCGGCGATGACGGTATCGAAACCTTTCAGGATAATTATGGCATTTGCTTTGCGCGCGGCGGCACGGGCGCGCTCTACCTTGCTGCCGGGCAGGTCGCCGAACAGGCGTGTGAATTCACCTTCATGCGGGGTCAGGATGTGCCATTTGGCCAGATGCTTGAACAATGTATCGGGGTCGTTTTTGAAAACGGTGAAAACATCGCCGTCCAATACAGTGGTCTTTCCTGCCATGGACAAGGCGGCAAGCGTTGCCGCGCGGAGTTTTTCCGCATCCGTGCCAGCCGCGCCGCCGCCTGAGCCGAGCAAGACAACATTCGTGCGTTCATCGCGCAGCAGGGATTTGAAATCGGTTTCGTTTTGCCATGTATCGACCATCAGGCTGGCACGGTAGAGGCTGTATATCTGCCGTGTATCAGGTGTGCAGGCAATGCTGACAACGCCCGCACCTGCAACCTGTGCGGCATGGGCGGCAAGGCATGCCGCGCCCGTGCGCTGCGGCCCGCCATAAACCATGACATGCCCGCGCATATATTTATGCGCATCGGCGGCGGGGAACGGAAAGTTAGCCAGCCACAGCGCCGGATGGTTTTCAAAAACAGAAGTTCCAAGCGCGGCGACCAGCCCATCATCAACCGGCAGCGGCGCAAGTGTTTGTACGCCCAGATAGGCACGTGTGGAGGCCAGCACATGCGCGATTTTTTTGCGGCAGAAAATGACGGTGGCTTCGGCTTTTAACGTGCCTTCGGCAACGGTGCCGGTCGTGGCGTCAATGCCGGAGGGGATATCCGCAGCGATCACGGGAATATTCTTTGCGCGGATTTTGTCGAAAACGGTAATCAGTTCGGGCGGCAATGCGCCATGAAAGCCCGTGCCGAAAACGGCATCGACAATCAAATCGGTTTGATGCACGGGCAGGTTTGAATTCAGATTTTCCGTCTGGCCTTGCCATGCGGCGGCGGCTTCGGCGATGTCGCCTTTCAGCGTGGATATTTTTTCTGTGCAGGCCACGCGGATCTGCCATCCGGTTTTTTGCGACAACATTTGTGCGGCCACAAAACCATCGGCGCCGTTATATCCTTTGCCGCATAAAAACAGTACGCGGCACGGGGGGATAAAAGATTCAACCGCCTGCGCAAGGCCTGCGGCGGCGGCGGATACCAGCGCATGCGCCGGCGTTCCGGTTGCAAGGGCGGCGGCATCGGCTTTTTTCATTTCAGCGGCGGTCAGGATTTCGAGCATGCGGAAATTATCGCAGGTTCGGCGAAGATGTGTAAAGGGGATAGAATGGGGGAAAGTGGGGCGATCGACGGGGTTTGAACCCGCGACATCTTGGACCACAACCAAGCGCTCTACCGCTGAGCTACGACCGCCACATATGCCGGACAGGGGTGAATCTGCAAAATTTGCGGTTCCATTTGTTCAGCACCGCGCGGTTTTATCAGAAACCCAATGTCAGGGTCAAGGCCATTACATAGTCATTATATCTTAAAGTATAGACGCTTTGGCGTGGTTTGAATCAAATATGTGCCTGTTTTTTGTGCAGTTGCCTGTTTTTTGTGCGTCTTAAGTTGCGGTGGTTGTTTTAATTATTAATAATATCAATACCTTAAGTTGATTTAAAAACTGGCACGCATCCTGCAAACATAATGGCCGTTTCAAAAACCGCACAGGATGCACGCGCGATGAAAAAAATCGAGGCCATTATCAAACCTTTCAAACTGGATGAAGTGAAGGAAGCCCTTCACGAAGTCGGCGTGCAGGGCATGACCGTGACCGAAGTCCGCGGCTTTGGCCGTCAAAAAGGCCATACGGAGCTGTACCGCGGCGCCGAATACGTGGTCGATTTTTTGCCCAAGGTGAAAATCGAAGTCGTGGTTGAAAACGGCCAGGTCGATGACGTGATCGAGGCGATTGAAAAAGCTGCCCAGACCGGACGCATTGGCGATGGCAAGATTTTTGTCCTGCCCGTTGAAAATGTCATCCGCGTGCGCACGGGCGAGCGGGGAAAACAGGCCATCTAGGCCGCATATATTTTTTACCCGAACGACAGATACAAAAACGATACCAAAACAAACACCATAAAAAACCAAACGGCCAGAGGAGAAATATCATGGCAAAGACACCCGCAAAAACTAAAGTGGCGAAAAAACCCGCCAAGGCAGCAGCCAGCAAGGCGCCTGCAAAAGCATCCAAATCCAAACAAAGCTTCGCGCCTTTTTTCAAGCTTGTGAAAGACCACGGCGTTGAATATGTGTCTTTCCGTTTCACCGATATTCGCGGCAAACTGCAACACACCGCACAGCATATTTCGACGGTTGACGAAGACCTGCTGACGGACGGCATCATGTTTGACGGCTCTTCGCTTGCGGGCTGGAAAGCCATTAATGAATCCGACATGATCCTGATGCCCGATGTGGCGACCGCTGTGCTGGACCCGTTCAGCGCCATCCCGACGCTGGATATTTTCTGCGACGTCTATGAGCCGTCCACCGGCCAGCCTTATTCGCGCGACCCGCGTTCCATCGCGCGCGCGGCAGAACAATATTTGCAAACTACGGGTATTGGCGATACGGCGTTTTTTGGCCCCGAAGCCGAATTCTTTATTTTCGACGACGTACGTATCAATGTTCAAATGAACAAAGTGTCGTATGAAATCGACAGCATGGAAGGCCCCTATAACTCCGGCACCGAATACGAACATGGCAACATGGGGCACCGTCCGGGCGTGAAGGGCGGTTATTTCCCCGTGCAGCCGATCGACAGCACCAACGACCTGCGCGCTGAAATGACTTCCGTTTTGGCGCGTATGGGTGTGCCGATGGAAAAACACCACCACGAAGTGGCGCCGTCGCAGGTTGAACTGGGCCTGAAATTCTCCACGCTGGTGGACAGTGCCGACAATATGCAGCTGTATAAATACGTTGTGCACAACGTGGCCCATGCCTACGGCAAATCCGCGACATTCCTGCCCAAGCCGGTTTTTGGCGACAACGGGTCGGGCATGCACGTGCACCAGTCCATCTGGAAAGCGGGCAAGCCTTTGTTCGCGGGTTCGGGTTATGCGGATCTGTCCGAAACCTGCCTGTATTACATCGGCGGTATCATCCGCCATGCCAAGGCGCTGAACGCTCTCACCAACCCGACCACCAACAGCTACAAGCGTCTGGTGCCGGGGTATGAGGCACCGGTTCTGCTGGCTTATTCCGCGCGCAACCGTTCCGCTTCCTGCCGCATTCCTTTTGCGACAGGGCCCAAGGCGAAACGCGTGGAAGTCCGCTTCCCCGATCCGGCAGCGAATTCTTACCTTGCTTTCGCGGCCATGCTGATGGCGGGTCTGGATGGTATCCAGAAAAAAATCCATCCGGGTGAAGCGATGGACAAAAACCTGTATGACCTGCCGCCGGAAGAATTGTCGGAAATTCCGACCGTTTGCGGCAGTCTGCGCGAAGCGCTCGATGCCCTGCGTGATGACCATGACTTCCTGCTCAAAGGCGGCGTCTTCACCAAAGACTTCATCGAAAGCTATCTGGAAGTGCGTTATGCAGAACTTTTGGCATATGAAACCATGCCGCACCCGATCGAATTTGCGATGTATTACTCGGTCTGATGTATTTCCACCAAAGAAAAACCCCCTGCCTTGGCAGGGGGTTTTTTGTTGGTTAAGTCTCTGTGGACTGGTTATACATGTGGCGCTTCCTTAAGGCGCTGCCGGTTTTTTTTGCGCGGCGTTGTCGCATATACGGGCGAGATCGCGGCGGAGTAATTCACAGTTTTGAAGAATAGTGTCGTTGGAGGGTTTTACCTGCGCAAGATCTCGCAGCATCATCTTTTCCACTCCCGACAGATTTTGTTGTTTCGTTTGTCGGCTAGTATAAGGGCTACTAGGGCCAGGGTCGTTGGGCATTATGAATCTTCACTGTTGTTGAACGGAAGGTTATTTTTAGCAAAAAACGCGCATAAAAGCAAACGGCGCCACGCAGGCGCCGTTCAAGTGCTTGGTATAAGGGCGTTTTTTCCTAGCGAATGGAGCGCACGATTTCTTCCAATGTCTGGACGTTACGCGCCCAGGCGTAAAGACGTTCTTCCTCGCGCATGGTGATAAGGAAGATCATGATATACCATTCCTTGTCGCCCAGAACGACCAGATGGACATCCTGCTTGCTTTGTCCGCGGCGGCGGCTTTCCACGTTGTAAACTTCATACCGGTTGAAAATGAAACGCTCGCCGGCAACGGATTTGTCGCTGCTGATCATATCTTTGATGTCGAGGTTCATATGATCGTTAAAGTACTTTTTTAAATCCCCGATTTCCTTGGTCAGGCTGGTCAGGCGGTGGCGGCGTACGGCCTGTATCATGATAAAGCCATCAATACCGCCCGTGGCGCTTTTGTTTTGCAGTTGTATGGACAGGCGGTTCATGTCCTTGAAATTCTGTCCAGCCACTTCCCATGATTTGGGAAAGCTCATTTTCGCCGCATCCATCATGGTAAAAACGTTCTGTTCTTCGACGGGGCCGGTTTTGGGATAGGTCAGGGAGAAGCTGTCCACGGTTGCTTTTTGCAGATAGCGAGCGTATTCACGCAGGTTTTGCGGTGACTGGAAACGCGTCATCATCATGATGTTTCCGCTCAGCTGGGCTGTGATGTAGTTATAAAAACTGTCGCCGCCTTCGAGGCTGACAAAGAAGATGGATGCACGGCGGGGATTTTTCGGGTCAACAATGACTTCGCCCTCGGGCGCAAAGCCGTTCATGAGAATATAATGCCGCAGCCAATGCGGGACGGCAATTTCATGGTCAATATGGGATGCCTGCACGCTGAGGCGCAGGCGGCGGATACCGATCATGGGGCTGGAAAAACGCGCGATGTCGCCGATGATGGATGTATTGATGTCTTTATTCCCGTCGGGCAGCAGCTCGGTCGTCCAGTCTTTCGGAACGTTAAGGGTAAAATAAAGATCCGCGCGCTGGAACGGCATGACCGTATGCACGGTGGTCAGTTCCTCGAATGTTTTTTCATCCTGCACAGGATGTTGGTTGGAAGCGGCGTCTTTGGATTTTTCTCCGCCGCCAAACAGGCTGCCGATGCCGCCGCTGACAGGCTGGTATCCCGCGTTGTTGCGGGACGATTTGGATGTGAAAAGATCGCCTGCCATAACGGTGCCGGCGGCGGCACAGGCGAAGGTCAGGGAAAACAGGGCGGCGGCAAGGA
>JAVEWI010000179.1:0-4441 GCA_034004625.1 Bdellovibrionales bacterium | reverse complement strand
CATGCGCGGCATGGGGTGGTCGGCGTAGCTTTCGCGGCGGCCGTTACCGGTGGATTTGACGCCCATCAGACGCGCGTTCATGCGGTCTTGCAGGTATCCGACCAGAATGCCGTCTTCGATCAGCACGTTGCGCTGTGACGGGGTGCCTTCGTCATCGATGGTGATGGACCCGCGGCGGTTCGGCATGGTGCCGTCATCCACAACGGTGACGCCGCGCGCCGCAACCTGCTGTCCGATCAGGCCGGAGAAGGCAGAGGTCAGCTTGCGGTTGAAATCGCCTTCCAATCCATGGCCGATGGCTTCGTGCAGCAAAATGCCGGGCCACCCCGCGCCCAGCACCAGCGGAATTTCACCCGCAGGCGCCGGAATGGCATCCAGATTGACCAGGGCCTGACGGTAGGCTTCGTCCACGGCGTCTTTCCATGTGCGGTCGTCAAAAACGCTTTCGTAACTGTAACGTCCGCCCATGCCGTGGTAACCGTCTTCCATCCGGCCATTGGCGTCTTCGACGTAAACGGAAACATTCATGCGGACGAGGGGGCGGACATCCGCCGTATTTTCGCCGCCGGCACGCAAAATCTGCACGGCTTTCCACGATGCGGCCTGTTGCACCGAGACCTGTTTCACGCGGCTGTTTTTGGCGCGGGCATAGGCGTCGATGTCTTGCAGCAGTTTTACTTTTTTCTCGAAAGGCACCTGCAGCAGCGGGTTGTCGTCGCTATAAAGCTGGTGATTGGTTTTTTGCGGCGCCAGATCCATTTTGCCGCCGTATCCATGCGCAACGCTGCTGACCGTTTCACCGGCGCGGGCGATGGATTTTTCCGTCATCTCGCTGGAATGGGCATAGCCGAATGTTTCGCCCGCAACCGCACGCAGGCCGAAACCCATATCGGTGTCATAGGTGCAGGTTTTCAGGCGGCCATCGTCCCAGCTGAAAAATTCCGACTGCACGTATTCCAGATACAGTTCGCCATCATCCGCGCCGGACAGGTTGGCAGTGACCAGTTTTTCAACGGCCTGCGGGTCGAGCTGGTTTTTGGCATAGAACAAGTCATCGGTGGTCTGGACGTGGGACGGCATGCAAGCTCCTTAATATATAAGGGCTTAAAATAGCACTCGTCCCTGAAAAGGCGAGAATAAACGGGCGGTTTTCGTCATAAAGACGGGCGGGCGTGGCGCAGTGCCCTGGGCTACGGGATATGATGATGCTGCGGTGCGGTATATAGCCCTTTGTTTAAGGGCTTTTTTGACCTGCTGTTATCGTTTAATCTGTTCATGATGATTTCAGCCCTCGGGGAGAGCCATGTCACCGGAAGAAACCCAAAATGCCTACCGTCTGGTTACCGCCGCTGTTCAGGGCGATGTGGAAACTTTGCGTGCGGTATTGGACACCGGGGCCGATGTGCATTTTCAGGAAGACCTGCCCCTGCGCGCAGCGGCCTATACGGGACAGCTGGCGTGTATGAAAATTCTGGTTACCGCAGGGGCGGATGTGAAGGCGCATTTTAACGAAGCCCTTTATGTCGCGGCCAAGGCGGGGGACGGGAAAATGGTTGATTTCCTGCTCGACCACGGGGCCGATCCTGATATTGCCTTGAAATTTCACGGAAAAAAAATGGATGCTGCGGCCACAGAGTTGATTAACGGGCGCAGCCTACGCGATTCATTTGAAAAAGCACAGCAGGATCAAGCCGTTATTGCGAATCTGGCGCATGAAGCGCGGGAAAAAGGCCTGAAATTCAATTTGCGCCCTCCGCGCCCTTAAGAAGATAAACTTATATAAATCAGCTACTTATAAAATAACAGAGATGATAGGTGTTGACTTTAACACTCTATTAACATAATCTGCCACCAGATTTGAAGAGCGCGCCGGACCTGCAAGAATTGCAGACATATAAAAGCAAGAATTTAGCGGCGCCCCAATCGAAGCAAGGAGAAAGACATGTTCTGGAATTTTTTTGGATCCGATCGCAAGGTTTTGGAAGCGCTGGCTGCATCTGGCGAAACTTATGATATTTGCCCCAATGTTATTCAAACCCCCGCAAACAACGACGAAGCCCCCGCAATGGACGAAAACGGCAAACCCCGCCTGACGTTGTGGAAAGACTTTGAATATTCCCAAGACGAAACCGATATCAAAATCGAAGAATACTGGGCCAGCGTTGCTGTTAACAGAAGCCGCTAAGCGCCTGCGTCTGCACATTACCCGCATATATTGAATATTTATCAGGATTGAGTGACTTTGACCGTTGCTCTAGAATCCCCACAGGTTCATTTCTGTGGGGATTCTTCTATGTCTGGTTTTTCATCGCGCCTGTCTTCTTCTTCGGCTGAATTCCAAGCCAACCAGCAGGCGATGGAAACAACAGTGGATGATTTTAAATCCACCCTTGCCCATATCCAGAAAGGCGGCGATGAAAACGCCCGCGCCAAACATCTGGCCCGCGGTAAAATGCTGCCGCGCGACCGTGTGCGCAATCTGATTGATCCGGGTTCGCCCTTTCTTGAATTTTCCGCTTTTGCCGCGCATGGGGTTTATGCCGATAACGTGCCGGGCGCGGGGATGATTACGGGCATTGGCCGCGTATCGGGGCAGGAATGCGTGATTGTGGTTAACGATGCCACGGTCAAGGGCGGCACCTATTACCCGCTGACGGTGAAAAAACATCTGCGTGCGCAGGAAATTGCGCAGCAAAACAATCTGCCCTGCGTTTATCTGGTGGACAGCGGCGGGGCGTTTTTGCCGCTGCAGGATGAAGTATTTCCCGACAAAGAACATTTTGGCCGTATTTTTTACAACCAGGCCAATATGTCCGCCATGGGCATTCCGCAGATTGCCGCGGTGATGGGCAGCTGCACGGCGGGCGGGGCTTATGTGCCTGCCATGTCGGATGAATCCATTATTGTCAAAAATCAGGGCACGATTTTTCTGGGTGGCCCGCCGCTGGTCAAGGCCGCAACGGGCGAAGAAGTTTCCGCCGAAGATCTGGGCGGTGCCGATGTGCATTGCCGCCAGTCTGGCGTGACAGACCATTACGCGCAAAACGACGGACATGCTTTGTCCATCGTGCGCCGGATTGTGGGCAACCTGAACCGCACCAAAAAAGTCGATCTGGCCGTGCGTCCGGTGGTGGAGCCGAAATATGACGCGCGCGACATTTACGGCATTATCCCGCAAGACAGCCGCAAACCGTTTGACGTGCGTGAAATTATCGCCCGCATTGTGGATGGCAGCGAATTTGACGAATTTAAAAAACTCTATGGCGAAACGCTGGTTTGCGGCTTTGCGCATTTGTTTGGCTATCCCGTGGGCATCATCGCCAATAACGGTATTTTGTTTTCTGAATCCGCGCTGAAAGGTGCGCATTTTGTGGAGCTGTGCAGCCAGCGCGGCATTCCGCTGATCTTCCTGCAAAACATCACCGGTTTCATGGTGGGCCGTGCCTATGAAGCAGGCGGCATTGCCAAAGACGGCGCCAAATTGGTGCATGCGGTTTCCTGCGCGCAGGTGCCGAAATTGACGGTATTGATTGGCGGTTCTTTTGGTGCCGGAAATTACGGCATGTGCGGCCGCGCGTTCAATCCGCGTTTCCTGTGGTCTTGGCCCAACAGCCGCATTTCGGTCATGGGCGGGGAACAGGCGGCGAGCGTTCTGGCGCAGGTCAAAAAAGACGCCATGGCGGCCAAGGGGCAAGTTTGGCCCAAGGATGAAGAAGATGCATTTAAAAAACCCATCCGCGACCAATACGAAACGCAAGGCCACCCGTATTACGCCAGCGCCCGTTTGTGGGATGACGGTATTATCGACCCTGCCGATACGCGCATGGTTTTGGGCTTGTCTTTGTCCGCCGCATTGAACGCGCCGATCGGTAAACCGCAATTTGGCGTATTCCGGATGTAATAAGGCATGGCAAAGGCTTCGAAACTTTTTCTTACGGCTGAATTTATTTATAACGTTGTCGTGCCAAAAGCGCGGGGGCGCAAGATGATTTCGATGGTCGATACAGACCATGTGCCGGATGCGCAAAAAGGAGACTACGCATCATACCGCAATGCTGTGGTGTGTTTTTCGGGCGGTTTTGCCGTGCTGCTGGTTTTGCAAACGCCGCCTGCTTTTGTGGCTGCGGCTGTTTTGTTTGCCTATGGATACATGCGGGCGGAAAGATTTTATGCGCCGCTGGCCACCAGCCTTGCGCCGTTTTTCCCCTCCGCGCTGGATCCCCGCACGGTTGAAGAAAAATGGGCGGATAAACATGCAGGGTCAGGCGGTTTGTCTTTCGCCCCGCCCGCAGAAACCATGTCGGGCAGCGGGCCTTGGGTTGCCTATGCAATTGACACAAACGGCATTGAAAAAAAACTGCGCCGGTTTGAAACAGATGGCGCGGCGCAGACCTATGCCGATTTGCAGATGGTGATGTCGCGGGGTAAAATTACCCATGCC
>JAVEWI010000178.1:0-4454 GCA_034004625.1 Bdellovibrionales bacterium | reverse complement strand
CCCCTGCTTTGAACAGGTCATTGCAGATTTGCGCCGTCACGCCAAAGCCATGTGCCGCGATTTCGGCATTCACAATCACGAAATCAATTTTATGATCGCGGCGGATATCGGGCAATTGTGACGTAACGGCATCCCGTGCGTCGCGCCCCACAATATCGCCCAGAAAAAGTATGCGCATCAATTCGTCTTTCCAGTCAAAGTTTTTGCCCCGTCACAGTTTTTGTATAGACATCGGTTTCGGATACCACGGCATCCAGCGTGTAATCATATCCATCCACCGGCACGGCATCGTATTTTTGCGCTTCGAAAGCAACACCCACGGCGCGAAACGCATGAAATTTTTGCAGATGCATGAAGGTGCGGTCGAAATATCCGGAACCATATCCCATGCGGTTGCAGGACGCATCAAAAGCCAGCATCGGCACCACCAGAAAGTCCGGCAAAAGCGCTTCGGCTTTTTTCGGGTCCGGCTGCGGGATATTATAAAGCCCCAGATGCAAAACACTTTGCGGCGTCCATTCCAGAAAATCCAGAGTTTCCATCCGGTCGGTATTATAAGGCACCGCACAGCGGTATCCGCGCGCTACCAATTCAGTCATCAGCGGCACAACGTCCACTTCGTTATTAACCGGCACATATCCCGCAATCACACTGCCGGGTGGCGGCAGGTCAATGCTGGACAGCAGCCTGTCCATGATCTGCCGCGACCAATCGGCGCGCAAATCTGCATCCAGCGCCTTGCGGCGTTGAAAAGCAGCCTGACGAAATTCGTTTTTGCCGGGCATGGATAACGCTGCCTCTGCTGATGATTAAACGCGCGGCAAGCCGCGCAAAAATGAAATAAAAGTGGAAGGAGCCACCTGCGCCGTGGACGGGGGTTATCCGCTAGGCCCTTGTATAACAAGGTGGGAGCCATATGATTGAACCACGGTCCAACCAGTGACAGCCCCCGGGCGAATGGTCATCGGCCTCTGGGACAGTGCTGTCATCACGCACGCTGCAGCAGCCTTCCGTCCGTAATGTAGGTGCAAATACGCCAAATGTCACGGGTTTCCCGCGCAGGCAAAGCCGGAAAACAGCTATTTACCTGTTATATATGGCTTTTTAAAATGACTTATTAAGCAGCCTGAACGCGGGCGGCAATGCCATCGATACGTTTTGCCAGTTTTTCCAGCAAAAGCGCCATGGTTTTTTCTTCTTCCGCTGCGGTCTTGGCGGCTTCAGCCGTGGCAGCATCTGCGGCTTCGGGAGCCGGTTGTTCTGCCTTGCGGTTTTTGGAGGCACCGGCAGGCGCCGCGCCTTGCAGCTGTTCGCGCGTTTCAAACAATTCATCGGCCAGAACCAGCGCGGTCAAAACCAGCAAATGCGCATCGTTATAAGCCGCACCGCTGCGCGCAATCTGCTGCAAGCGCTGGTCGATATAAGAAGCCAGATCCACAACGCGGCCTTCTTGCCCGTTGTCGCAACTGATTTCGTGGATGCGCCCGTTGATGGAAATATTGACTTCGGCCATGTTGTGTTTTCCTTCGGCTTATTCTTCTTCGCTCAGCAAGGTTTCCAGACGGTCAATCGTCTGGTCCAGCCGCGCCGCAATTTTGCGGTTCACTTCACGTTCGTTACGCGCGCTCAGATCCAGCTGCGGTTCTGCCTTTTGGCGCGTTTCCGCGCGCAGGCGTTTATCCACGGCGACTTCAAGCCGCGCAAGCGCCTTGTCGAGATTTTCAATAGCCGGTTTCAGGGCTGATTTCATAGAGGTCACCCTCGTCCACTTCGCTGTAATTTGACAATGGCTACAGCATAAATTTACTGCCCCTGCCCGTCAATATATGGTATTTGTCAAATGAGCTTATTTATTGACATTTTATATCGTTCGCCGCCGCTGCGAATTGACGAAATATTAACGCTATGGAAATAAAATAAAGCCATGTCAGAAAACACGCCGCCATCCCCCACCCTACTGCTGCCACGCATAGAACAATTGGCGCGTGATGCAGGCGCCGTCATTATGCAGCACTATAACAACCCCGCGACCAAGGCCTATACCAAAAAAGACGGCAGCGTGGTGACGGATGCAGACCATGCGGCGGAAAAAATTATTCTGGCCGGTCTTGCGCAATTAACACCGCATATCCCCGTTTTATCCGAAGAAGCCTTTGAAGCCGGTAATGCGCCGGATTTATCCGGCGGTACTTTCTGGACGGTCGATCCGCTCGACGGCACGCGCGAATTCGCCGAACGCACAGGCGCCTTTGTCGTGGCCATCGCCCTGATCGTTGACAACAAACCCGTTCTGGGCGTGGTTTACCACCCCGCGATGGACAAGCTCTATGCTGCCGCCGGCCCGCAAACCGCCGTGCATGTAGCGCCAGATGGCACACGCAGCGCGCTATCTGCCCCCGCCGCCGCGGAAGATGCGGAAAGCATGCGCATCCTGGTGAATGAAAACAGTGCGGATATGCCCAAGGTCAAAGGGTATCTCAGCACCCAGTTCGGAAAAGCCGCCCGCATTGACAGCAAAAGCGGCGTGCTGCGCGCCTGTCAGGTAGCGGAAAGCCATGCCGATGCATCCGTCGTCTGCCCTCTCAACCGCGAAGGCCGCACGAAATATTGGGACGTCGCCGCAGGCCATGCCATTGTCGAAGCTGCAGGCGGGCAAGTACAGGACATGGACGGTAACCCGCTGCGTTACGACGCGCCCGATTTTCAGGTGCCGCCGCATATGTGTCTGAGCGCCAAACACGCGCAAAAGCACGGCTCCGCAGGCGCAAAACCGCCTGTGCAGAAATAAACCCGTTCATAACATCCGCAACGATATACAAACAAAAACCCGCCCTGTTGCCAGGGCGGGTTTTGTGAACCACGGACAAGTGCCGCGTATTATTTACCGGGCTTGCGGGGTTTGAGTTTGAATTTGAAATCATCCCCGACTTTTTGTTGCAAAGTTGCCTGCTGCGCCGCGACTTCGACCTGATCGAAATCAACCTGCGTGCGGTCGCTGATACGGACTTGCGTCCACAGCGTTTTCATTTCGCCCAAACGTCCTGCCCAGATTTCCGGTTGGAAAACCTGATTAAGCTCGCCGCGCTCTGCCAGAATATTCAGCAAAGGATTGCCGTGGCGGTCTTTGGACAGGAAATCATCAAGGCTGATTTTCTCGCCCGCTTTGCGCGCAATATCCTGCAGCTCGTTAAAACGGCCAAATTTCACAGCGGAAATCAGGCAGCTTTCTTCCAGCTCGCCGCTATTCTGGCGCAGGTCGGCCAAGGTCAGGCGTGCGCCCATATTGGCGACTTTTTGCTGAACCGTGTCGATGTTGTCCCAGAAAGATTTCAGGCCAATCGGCAAAACGGGTTTTTCCGTCCCCGCCGCAGCCGCATCGGGATTAAGCGGACGCAGCAGCGCGCCTTTGGATTCAAAACGGTTGAAATCCACCAGCTTGCCATAGGTCAGGCTTTCCGCTTCGGCATAGGATTTGTCGAATTCACGCACGGTAAAGGAACCGGTTTTCCAGCCCGACAGGACTTTGGACCACAGGCTGGTCATTTCCGGCAGGCGGTCCACCCAATGATCGGCCGCGAAAACATGCTGAAGCGCATTGCGTTCATAAGCCCGCGTCAGCATGTTGGAGCCATAACCCGTCTGGCGGATAAAATCGGCGACTTCAAACTGTTCACCGCGGCCCTGCATGCGTTTGTGCAGGTCGTTGTAACGGTCCCATGCGCCTTGTTCGTAAAACGCGGTATAGCCGTCTTTATCGGGCAGCAGCAGGTATTCTTTACGCATCCAGTCACCGGCCTGCGACAGGCGGCGGGCAACGTCTTCGTAATTACCGCGCTCGGTAAAGGCCTGATACACGTCATGCGGCGTCAGGCCGGCCTTGGCAAGGCGGTCTTCCGGCATCTCGCGGCCTTCGGCCTGCAGCAGGTTACGCTTCAAACCGCTATCCAGTTTGCCGTCGTTCTGGAACAACTGGCGGCGGGACGGCGTGGGCACGTAATACCACAGGCGTTCCATTTCGTCGAAACGGCCTTCCCAAACTTCAGCCTTGAATATCTTGCCGAGGCCTTCGTGCTGGCGCGCGCTATCCAGCAGCGTGCGGGCGTCATCCGCCGCGCCGAGAGGCTTGCGGAAATCGTCCATCGTGAACTTGTCGCCGGATTTATTGACGATGGCCAGAACCTTGTCGAAATTGCGCCAGAAACCGGGCGTATCGATCAGGTATTTGCCTTCGTCATCCTGCGCGAAGAAATCGGCCTTGGTCAGTGAATTGCGCTGTTCGGACAGGGCATCCATCACTTTTTCCAGATTTTCACCCGAAAAAGCGCGCGCTTTGTACTTTTCCTGATCCGGATGTTCGCACAAGGCAGCAATGATAGCCTGCTTGATATAACGTCCCCCGCTCTTTCCTTCACCTCTTTGAAAAGTGTTTTTGTAACCCCGTTACGCGCGCAGAT
>JAVEWI010000177.1:0-4456 GCA_034004625.1 Bdellovibrionales bacterium | reverse complement strand
CCAGACGCCGCGCCCAAGAACGACAAGGCCATGCGTCCGACAAAGCCACCTGCTTCCGTTTTTTTGCCCGCCGCCGGGAATCACGCAGATGCGAATCCCGCTGCGAATCCATACGCCCGCCCGCAAAGCCCCGCCCATGCGGCAATTGACCTGGACGTTTTTCAAACCCCTGAACTTGCCGGTTTTGAATCCACTGCCGAAGAAGCCATTTTTATCCTGTCGCAAAGCGCGACAGGCCGCCGCCTGATGCAAAACGCCATGAACGCGGATTATGGCGTGATTTTTATCGAAGACCCCGATAAAAACCTGCGCGGTTATGTGGATTGGAAACATAAAAACATTTTTCTCGCCAAAGAACCCGACCCGCGCCTGCTGGCGCTGACATTGGGGCACGAACTGGCGCATGTCAGCCAGCATGTAAACGGCGGCGTGGATATCAACGTCATCGAAGACCACCCGCTGCATGCCTTGAAAAAATTTATCGCGATCGAAGCCGACGCCCGCGCCTATGAGATCAAAATCGCGCTGGAGCTTGAATACGGCGACGAAGCAAACCCCGGCGCCCTCCGTTTCAAAAACCTTGCGCAAATGGCAGCGGTTAAAACGGATATTGGCGTGATGCCGCAAATGGTCGCGCGCATCGAACAGAGAATGCAAGAGGGCAGTATTATGCCCGACCGCATCATGGCCGTGTGTTTCCGTGCGTTTTATTACGATGTCACCCTGCGTGCGACGTATGAAAACCGTTTGATGACGCGGATCGAGGGGCTGGATAAAAACATCCTTTCCAGCGCGCAAAGTTTTTCACGTCTGACGGATAGCTCCGGTTTCATCGCGCATCTGGACGGCCACGATATTTCCTATATGCGCAAGAACGCTGCCCTCACGAATCTTGATGATCCGGAATTGGCCGCCATTTGCGCGCGCACAGCCGACCGCCTGCAAAAAATCGCGGCGCAGCGCCCTGTGAACGACAACAACCCCACTGCCGCATGGACAGCCCCCATCTACGCCCCTCCGGCAGAAGAACAAAAGCCCACGCCCAAACCGGCACCAAAACCAAAACCGCCCGCGCCGCAAGGCCGCGCGCCCCGCACATACAGAAAGCCCGCACCGTGAGCCGTCATCCTTTTAACAAAACCGCGCGGCATCTTTATACGGCGCAAAAAAATCTGCATGAATTTGCACAGTCGCAAGACATCGAAACCCCCGCCATGCTGTTGCAAAACGGGGCGGAGGTTTATGCCGAAGACGACAGCGGCGCGACCGCCCTGCATCTGGCCGCGCAGGCCGCGAATATAAACCTGATCGGCCTGATGTGCCGTTATGACCGCAGCGGCATTAACAGCAGCGGGCCTTTGGGTACCGCGCTCGGCATTGCCGCCGCAGCGAATGACATTGAAACCCTGCGCGCGCTGGTGGATGCCGGTGCGGATATCAATGCCGCCGATCACAACAGCGAAACGCCGCTGATGCGCGCGCTCAATGCAGGTGCGGAGAATACCCTGCGCCTTTTGATGCAAATGGGCGCGGACAGCGCGGCTGCACATGTCGATAACCGCACCATATTGCACATGGCGGCGGAGACGAATAATACAAAGGCCCTGCACATCATCCTTGAAAACGGCGGGCTTGCGCATGTGAATATACGCATGGCGGGCGGTGCGCAAAGCACGCCGCTGCATGCCGCCGTAAAATCCGGCGCGGAAGATACCTTGCGTTTGCTCATATCCTATGGCGCAGATGTCAATAAAACCGATGGCGAAAGAATAACCCCGCTGCACAGTGCCGCCATCCGCGGCGATGCAGGCATGATTTACACGCTGGTGACCGAAGGCCATGCGGAAATGCACCGCCTGCGCACGGACGAGGGATATAGCCCGCTGCACTGCGCCGTTATTTTCAAACATCAGGCCGCCATGCGCGCCCTGTGCGACCTGGGCGCGGATGCACATGCCACAGATAATGCAGAGCGCACACCGCTGCACCTTGCCGGATGGAACGGGTTTTTACCTGCCGTAAAATATTTCATGGAAGAAATCCCCGCGGAAACCGATGCGGACAAGGCCATGCAATCGCGCCTGCACGCGCTTTATGATGCGCTGTTTTACGAACATGACGATACCGCCGCATACCTGATTGCATCGGGCAGCATCGACCTGAACCTGCCCACCCGTTTTGGCGAATACGTGCTGAACGCCGCCTTGCAAAACGGCAACGAAACCCATGCCCAATCCCTGCTGGCCGCCGGCGCAACAGCCGATATTAAAAACGCGGGCGGTATCAGCCCGCTGGTGCTGTGTGCGGGACGCAATTTGCTGTCGGCAGCGAGTCTTTTGCTGAAATCCGGCGCGAACCCTAACCTGTTGCCGGTATCGGAACCGCCGCTGCATACCGCCATTGCCAGCGACAATACGCCCATGGTGACCTTGCTGCTCGACCACGGCGCGAATCCCCTGCTGACCGACGGATTTGGCCGCATGGCGCTGGACGTCGCCCGTCAAAAGGGCCGCGGCGATATGATTGTCGCCATCGAAACCGCGCAGCAGCGTTTTGACAATATGGCAAAACAAAGCCCCTCTACCCCCGCACCGCGCCCGCCCGGCGCGTAACACCAGCCGAAAAATTTGTAAAAAACTTAAAATTGCAAAAACCCCCGTCCCTGCTGCACTGCCGCACGTATCGGCACGCTTTACAGGCGGGATAATCTTTTCATAAGCGGTTGCCGCACCCCTGCCTGCATGCTATACCCGCTAGTACCCGATACATTTTTAAACGAAGCCAAAGCCCTTGCCGTATCGCGCGCAAGGCACAACGCCGAAAGAGCCCGCACGGATGAGCAACAATCCGGATCGCCCCGAGGACGACAAAGACCCGATTGATAAAATCATCGGCCGGGTATCGGATATTTTTGGCAAAGCCACCAACATCGACCCCACGCGCAAACCCACGGATACGGATAAATTTTTCCGCGCCGTCAAAAACAATAAACTGGATGAAGTCAAAGCCGCGCTGGAGGCGGGATTCAACCCCAACCAGCATGACAAAAGCGGCGATACCCCCCTGCATGTTTGCGCGCGCGGTAATTTGACCGACATGGCAGCGCTGCTGATCGAACATAAAGCAGACCCGCGCCGCGGCAAACGCGACGACGAAAAACATCTGCCGCTGAACGATGCCGTGAATTTCGGCAAGGCCGAGATGACCGAAATTTTGGCGCGCCACGGCGGATACCTGCCGGGCAATACGATTGACGGGTGGAGCCTTCTGCACCGCGCGTGCGAAAAAGGCAAACCGCGTCTGGTCGAAGCCCTGTTAAAAGCCGGCGCGAACGGGAACGAGCCCACCGCCAATGGCGCAACCCCCCTGCTGATTTCCGTGATGCGCGCGCAGGGCGAAGTCGCCGAGCTGCTGCTGGATTATCCGGGCGTGGCGGAACAGATGAACCAACTCTTCGTCCAAACGGACGAAAAAAAACGCACTGCATTCCAACTGGCCGTTGAACGCGGACAGGGCGGCATTGCGCGCAAAATGATTATCAAAGGCACGCTTTTAAACACGCTGGATGCCGATGGTTTCAGCCCGCTGCAACACGCCATCCGCCGCGGCGATGTCGAACTGGTCGCCGCATTGGTGGACGGCGGCGCGGATACCAACCGCGGCAATGCACATGGCACGCCGCTTTATTACGCCGCCCAAGCCCCCGAAATCCGCGATGAAAACGCGCGGGCGAAAATCATCGACCTGCTGCTGCGCCGCGGCGCCGACCCCGATACGCCGGATGCGCAAACAGGCAAAACGCCTTTGATGGTTCTGGCGGCGGAACATGACCGTCTGCCTGCGCTGAAAACACTGCTGGCTTATACGCCTGCCCTTGATCTTTGCGACCATAGCGGCATGAACGCCGTGTTCCACGCGCTCAAAAACGGCGCGGCAATGACGGAGCTGTTAAAAGCAGGCGCATCGCCCGATGCCCGCCATATGAAAGACGCATCAACACCGCTCATCGCCGCCGCACGCGGGGATGATCCGCATGCCGTGCGCCGTCTTTTGGATGCGGGCGCAAACCCGCGTTTGTTCGACGCGCGCGGTAAATCCGCCCTGTCCTATGCCCGCGACAACGTGGTGAACGAATATGCCGGCGCGGCCAATGCCGATACGATTGTCGCCATGGTCGAACAAAAAATCGCCCCCGAAACCAAGGCCCGCCGCAAAGGCAAACCCCGCGGCGGGGAGTGGGAATTGTGAGCCGGAAATACCTGTGCGGCCTGATCGCCGCGGGTGACAAAGACGGCCTGCGCGAAGCGCTGGACAACCCCGCCTTTGCCGCATTTGCCCATGGCACGGATACCGATGGCCGCAGTTTGCTGCACGATGCGCTGGCCGCAGGCTGGGAAGATGTCACCGCAAGGCTGATCCAATCCGGCACGCCCGTGCATGCGCCCGATGCCCATGG